>CAUTVM010000043.1:0-15030 GCA_963541855.1 uncultured Erysipelotrichaceae bacterium | reverse complement strand
ATATCAGACCATCAACGGAAATGTAACGGAGGAGTATGATTTTCCATATGAAATTCAGCCGACGGCATGGAAGCCCTATATTCACGGAAATACAAACGGCAATATGTCGACTGTTCATGCCATTACATATACGGTTATAAAAGCCGACGGAACAACACAGGATTTTAATGAGGTCATGGATAAGCCGGTGAAAGGCGATTACTCTGTTTATCTTGATTTGTCCGCTCATTTAAGTCCCGGAGACAGGGTCAGCAAAGTTAAAATCGACTGGAGTGAGATGCATTCCCTGCATCATACATGCAGCGGTTTTGACTATACCGTTACCACAACACATGAAGACGGCAGTTCGCTTGTCAATGGCGATTTATTGCATATCGGCTATACCTCACATACGCCGGAAAACGGAAAAAGCTTTGCCGGTACCGTTAACCAGGCAAACCGGTATATCTACTTGAGCTATGGGGAACTGTTATGTCCATGGCTCAACGCCTATGGTTCCAATTACCAGATGTATAATGTTAAAACCCTGAATGACAGTGAAGTTGTTTTAGTACCGCAGCTGTTTTTAAAAGTCAACGCCGGAGCCGGAAAGAAGTACAGTGAAAATCCGGTGATTGATTTAAAAGTGAAACTGAACAATGTCAAGGAAGAAATAGGCGGCCCCGCCATCAGCGACGGTACGTTTATGCTTTCTGGAAATATGACGATGACGAAAAATATGAGCGACTGGAAATTTGAATATACCGTCATCGACAAAACGACCAAAGCAGTCAGAACCGGCTCTTATCAAGTCGGAACTTTAACGGGCGATACGCCGCTAACAAGAACTATGCTGGGATTGTCAGACGCGGAAGCGTTCTTGACGCTGTCTATCCGCTATAACGGAAAGTTTGTTTTTAAAGAGACGATAAGGGATGAGCAGAAGAGCAGTCAAAGCGATTCGTCTCCTGCCGGTTTTTATGAGTTGACGCCTTTATTGAAAGACATCAAAGCATATACCTCTTCCCAAAGCACAGCGGATAAGGATCTGATTACGTTATCTAAAGCATACCGCGAAGGTTCGACGATGTTTTTTGATGCGGTATATACCCATAGTGATGCCTGCTCGGGCAATAAAAAGAATTTCTTTTACGGCGCCAGCGTCTGGAATTTTCCGGCCTATATTATTTCTTCTACGCGCGCTTATACCATTAACGGTCCCGGCTTTTCCAGCCAGATACAGTCAACCGTCATACAAGCCAACACCTTTACCGCCGCCATTCAGTTTGATTTGAAGGCCTATGCCAATACGGAGTATCTGAATGATACGTATTTGAAAATGCCGCATGATATTCCGGAACAGGTGTTCATCGAGCTGACGGATTCCGATTTTACATTAGATAAGACAAATGCGGCTTTCCGACAGTCATTACAAGAGCATGGAATGAGTGAAGATGATGTGGAAGAAGTCAACATTGCCGGCAAGAGATGGATTAAGCTGAACATCAAAAAGGCGAAAGATAAAATTAAACAGCTGAATGGCGGTTCCAAGTCATTAAGCAGTGCCACAACCCTTAAAAATAAATTTGTGATCGCCTTAAATGCATGGGAAGGTGCTGTGATTGGTACACATCATCCTTTTGGAGAAGTCTATTATGATCAGTCGGCATTGCTCAAAAAATATAATGGCGATAAAGACAGCGGATATGTCACGGAAGTATTCAGCGGCGCGATCGCGGATCCATATAATCTGCTGAAAGATGGCGACCATACGACCAAGCGCTTGTGGCGCGGAGACTTAAGCGGAAAAACAGTTGAAGTATTACGAAATGTTGCGATCGGGATCAAGCTGTATCCGGTAAAAGGCACGACGGTTTATCGGGATCACACGGTTGGCTTCGTGGAAGAAGAACGCGAAAATCTGGCTGCCGTTCTGCAGCTGAAAATGGCCGAAAATGATGTTTACAATTATGAGGTCATCACGAAAATACCGGTTGCGCAGGAAGAAATTGATTATGATTATGTCGATACGGACAACAGCCTTAAAACCGGACGTAAAAAATCGGAGTACACGCTGTATTTAAGCGGCCCGGCACAAATTAAAAAGAATTCATTAAAGCATGGTGTTGTGAAATTTACCTATAGCAAAGATGGTGTCAATTTTGTTGAAGAAAGTATGATTGCGCCTGCTGATTTCAAGGATTACCGCTATGTGAAAACATCCGTCGATGTTTTTGAAAAATATGAAGTGCTTCATCTTGGCTTTCCTTTATCATGCGCTATGAAAACAGAATTGCCGGAAAGAAAAGCCTATATCGGAGGAACATATCGTTATGATACGTCATCTTCACTTCCGACCACTACCGTTACCGGAAATTTAATGTATGGCGAATATGTATATCAAAATTACACTTTAAGCGGAAAGATATTCTGGGATAAAGATGAAGACGGTTTCAACCTTGTCGATGATCCGGCCAAAAATATAACGCTGCAATTATTCAGTCCCCATGAAAATATTCATGATCAATATGGGCATACGGTCAATGCCGATACGTTAATCGCTACGGTGAAAACCGGCAATGACGGGATATTTCATTTCTCCAGTTACATCAATCAGGCAAACCAGAAGATTGTCATGACCACAAGCGCAGATGTAAAACTGACAAGACGCTCTATGACCACAGTATTTGATCGTGGGGATGATTCTGATTTTGACCGCGTGACCAAGAGCCTGCTTTTACCGAAGCTTTCCAAAGAAAAAAATGAAAATATAAGCGGCGGCCTGATTCATTTGCCGCTCTTAACGGCAAGTGATGTGGCCGTGCATGTCAAGGATACCAAAGCGCACAATATCTTTTCGCAAAGCGAGAATCCCCATCAGCCGCATCCGCCGATTACATACACACTGATTTCCGGAGATGCGGATTTAGCCAATCTGACATCGGTAAATGTGACGGGAAATAAAATCGGTGAGCAGACACTCAGGGCATCTATAACCAATACTTTGGGTGATGTTGTGACCAAAGAATTCAAGGTGAAGGTTTACGCAAATGTCATTTATGATGCTAACGGGGGCAGCGGCAGTGTTTTCATCGACCCTAAGCAATATACGGATGCCCATGATCTTGTGACGGTGATGGGGCATTCTTCCTTGTTTAAAGCCGGCTATATTTTTACCGGCTGGAGCAAGGATCAAAATGCTTCCCAGCCGCAATATGTACCTAACACGGTATTTACCTTTGATGAAACGGAAAAAGATGTCATGCTCTATGCCGTTTTCAGATATTTGCCCACGATGGGGATAGCGATGATGCCGATTTGGAAATATGCGGCGCGTATGGGAATTTGGGCCGCGGCATTTTTGTTGCTGCGGAAAAACAGAAGAAAAAAGATTTAAAAACAGCGGGCAATTATGGATGAAAAAGCTTTTACATTTTTGTGAAAAAGAGATAGGATAATAACGAAATCAATGCGGAAGACGAGTACTGTTTATTTCTTCAAAAAGAGAGAAGGCGGTTGGTGCAAGCCTTGTGAAGAGTAAATACGAAGCTGCTTCCAAGAGCGCCTAATCCGCGCCGTTTGCCGCGTTAAGGTAAAATTGAGGTGCGCACGAAAGTGCGAATCAGGATGGTACCGCGTATTCTACGTTCCTGTTGCTGCAGGAGCGTTTTCTTATGGAGGAAAAATATGAGTGAAAAACGATTGAGCGGAAATCAGATCCGACAGATGTTTCTGGATTTCTTTGCGTCCAAGGGATTTATGGTTGAACCCGGGGCCAGTCTGATTCCGCATGATGATCCGACGCTGTTATGGATCAACGCCGGTGTCTCGGCGCTGAAAAAATACTTTGACGGTACGGAAAAACCGGCCAGCAACCGTATCTGCAACGCGCAGAAATCGATTCGTACAAACGATATTGAAAATGTCGGCCGCACCGCCAGACATCATACTTTTTTTGAAATGCTGGGTGATTTTTCCATCGGTGATTTTTTCAAGAAAGAAGCGATCGCCTGGGCATGGGAATTTTTAACGAGTCCGGACTGGATCGGCTTTGAACCCTCACGCTTATATGTCACCGTATATCCGGATGATACGGAAGCGTATGATTATTGGGTTGCAAATGGAATGTTGCCTTCCCACATCCGAAAAAGCGCAGATAATTTCTGGGAAATCGGACGCGGACCGGGCGGTCCGGATACGGAACTGTATTATGATCGCGGCGAGCGCTTTGATCCTGAGGGCATTGGCGAAAAACTGTTTTTTGACGATATGGAAAACGATCGTTATGTCGAGCTTTGGAATATTGTTTTTTCGCAATATGACTGCCGCCCGGGAGAGATGCCCCGTTCTGCCTATAAAGAACTGCCGCAGAAAAATATTGATACCGGCATGGGGCTGGAGCGGCTTGTGTGCATGGTGCAGGATGGCGATACCAACTTTGACACGGATCTGTTTCTGCCGATCATTGAGGCAACACAGCAGTATGCAAAATACCCCTATGCAAATCCGGAATATAAAATGGCCTATCGCGTCATTGCGGATCATATCCGCACGGTCACGTTTGCGATCGCGGATGGCGCCATGTTTGCAAATGAAGGCCGCGGCTATGTTTTGCGTCGCGTTTTGCGCCGGGCAATTCGCTACGGCATCAAACTGGGGATCGAAGGATCATTCATGTATCGTCTGGTTCATGTTGTCGCGGAAAATATGCAGGCCTATTATCCCTATGTTTTGGAAAAAGAAGAGCTGATCATGCGGCTTGTAAAAAATGAAGAGGAATCCTTTCATAAGACGTTGATCAATGGTGAACAAATGCTCCAGGATGCTTTGGAAAAATATGCCGACCAGTCGCTTTTGCCCGGTGAAGTGGTATTCAAGCTGTACGATACGTATGGTTATCCCAAGGAACTGACGGAAGAAATTGCGGCCGACGCCGGATTTCGAGTTGATCAGGACGGTTTTGAGCGGGAAATGGAAGCTCAAAAACAACGTGCGCGACAGGCACGGGGCGTCATGCAGTCCATGCATGCACAATCCAAAGACCTGATGGATTTTATGTGTGAATCTATTGTAACGGCATATACGGAAAGCACATGCCAAGCGCATGTGATCGGCTTATTTAAAGACGGAAAGCGTGTTAAAGAATTGCAGGATGAAGGTGATGTCATTCTCGATACAACTTGTTTTTATGCGGAGTCCGGCGGTCAATGCGGAGATACCGGTATTTTGTGGAATATGGAGTTCAAGGCGCAGGTCAGTGACGTACGCAAGGCGCCGCACCGTCAGCCGCTGCATCATATTGTTCATGTGGAGGGTATTTTGCATGAAGGCGATCGTGTCGAAGGCGCATATGATGCTGCACGCCGTCAGAAAACACGGGCCAATCACAGTGCTTTACACTTGCTGCAGTCCGCTTTACGCAAGGTGCTGGGCAGCCACATCGCGCAAGCTGGTTCCTACAATGGGCCGGACTATGGCCGCTTTGACTTTACACATTTTGAAAAGCCGACCGGCGATCAATTGCGGCAGGTGGAAAAACTTGTCAACACATGGATTATGGAAAGCATTCCGGTAACGACAGAAGTGCTGCCTATTGAGGAAGCGAAAAAAAGCGGAGCCATTGCTTTATTTGATGAAAAATACGGCGATATGGTTCGCGTTGTTTCCATGGGAAATGCTTCGAAGGAATTTTGCGGCGGCACGCATGTGGACAACACATCTCAGGTTGGCGTCTTTCATATTATTTCCGAAGAATCGATCGGATCAGGTATTCGGCGCATTACCTGCGAAACGAAAATGAAGGCGTATGCTTCCTTGCGGCAGCAACAGGATGATCTGCATGATGCGGCTTCTTTATTGAAGTTGAAATCGACAGACGGTCTGCAAGAGCATTTGCAAAAATTGCTGGAAGAAAACGCCGCTTTGAAAAAAGCCATTGCTGAGGCGGATCAGAAAGCCATGATGGCCGATATGGATGAAGCGATGAAAGCGGCTGAAGAAATCAAACAGCTGAAAGTCCTGATTATGGAAAAGAAAGGGATGGACGCTTCCTTACTAAAAGAGTATGCAGTTTTATTGCGGAATAAACTGGGCGACAGTCTGGTTTTCATAGCTTCCAGCGATCATGATAAGGCTGTCTTTGTGGCGGCAGTCTCCAAAGCTGCTATTGCAAAAGGCTTTAAAGCCGGTGAATTAGTCAAGCTGGCGGCTTCCTTATGCAATGGCAATGGCGGGGGAAAGGCGGACCTGGCCCAAGCCGGAGGTAAAGATACAAGCCGGGTGAAAGAAGCTCTACAAGCCGTACGGAAGACGATTGTTGCAAAATAACAGTATGACCAATGCATCGCAAGAAACGCGTGCTATACTTAGAAAGTGATTAAAGGGAGGATGATATGAAAAAAGCTGATATTTCTCCGACCGTCAGTTTTGATGCGGATCAAGTACGCCGGGAAAATATCCGGCAGATTTTGCTGGTTGTCCGTGATGCTTTGGAGGAAAGAGGATATAATGCGATCAATCAGCTGGCAGGCTATTTGATTTCCAATGATCCGGCCTATATTTCATCGCATAAGAATGCTCGCAGTATTATTCAGTCGGTGGAGCGTCATGAAATTATTGAAGAACTCGTGCGCTTTTATCTGGGAGAAAACGGCCGGTGAAATTCATGGGTCTTGATCTGGGCAGCGTAACATGCGGAGTCAGCTGGAGCGAGATGGGCATGTTCGCTTCAACGATCAAAACAATCCGCTTTCGAAGGGATGATTATGATGACGCCCTGGATCAGATTCTGCAATTGATTCGCGAGCGAAAACCGGACGTGCTGGTGCTGGGATTGCCATTATTGGAAAATGATGACGTGGCCGAGCGGGCGCGGCTCACCTTGGCCTTTGGCGCGCAGCTTGAAAAAGAGTCGGGATTACCGGTTAAAATGCAGGATGAGCGCAATACGACGCAGGAGTCGGAAGCGATTTTGCTGCTGGCGGACATGTCGCGCAGGCATCGAAAGAAAAAAATTGATCAGGTCGCTGCTGTGCGGATTTTGCAGCGCTATCTGGACGCCAATCAGGTTTAAGCATGCGCTGAAAACGGCGCATTTCTTTTAACAAAACAGGAGACATGAGGATGGAAGATAATCAATTGTGGATTACCGATGATGATGGAAATGAATGTCTGATGCAGATTGTCATGCGTTTTTCTTCGCCGGATCAGTCTAAAAACTTTGTTTTGATCAAAGATCCCGGGGATGAAAGTGAAGATACCTATGCCTATTCTTTTGACGAAGACGGCCATATGTATGCCGTTGAAGATAAAGAAGAAATTGAATTTTGTGCGCAGATGCTGGACGCCTATAACAGTTTCAACGGTGAGCAGGTATGAAACATAAAAGAAAGTCGTCGGTTAAACGCTTGCGGCCCAGGGCGGCGTTATGGATCTGTCTGCTTGTTGTCGTATTTGCGCTGATTTTTGCAGGCGGCCGTTATCATGCGGCGCAAAAGGCCGTCAGTAAAGAAAGCGAAGCGGTATTGTTTACGATTGATAAAGGTACATCGTCAAGAGCCGTCCTGAAAAATCTGGCTGCGAAGGGTATTATTCGTGATGATTTTATGGGCTATCTGTATGCGCGCCATAAAAAGCTGACAAACATCAAGGCCGGGCAATACGAATTGGATAAAAGCTGGGATCTGGAGCATATTTTGACGGTTTTAAATGATCCTAACGGCGCTGTTTCCGATCAGGTTTCCATCACCATCATTGAAGGGGATTGGGCCAAAGATATCGCCGCCAAGATCGCAAGCGTAACGAATGTCAGCCGTGAAGAACTGCTGGCTAAATGGAACGATGAGCAATATGTCCGCTCTTTGATGAAAGAGTATCCATTTTTAACGGAAGACTTATTTCAGCCGGAAGTGCGCTGTCTTCTGGAAGGTTATCTTTTTCCCGATACCTATAATTTTTTCCCCAAGACCGATGCAGATACGGTAACGCGCACTTTGCTCAATGCACAGCTTGCCCTATATCATCAATATAAAGACGAGATTGCCGCGACCGGGTTAAAGGTTCATGCATTTTATACATTGGCGTCCATTGTGCAATATGAGTCGGGGCGGCCTGAAGATATGGCGAAAATCGCCCAGATTTTTTTCAATCGTCTGCAGATTGATATGCCATTACAAAGTTCTGTAACCGTCTGCTATGCACTGGATTTAAATCGCGATACGGATGACTGGAAAGCCTGTGAAGTAAATCCGACATTTGACAGTCCGTATAATACTTATCTGCATAAGGGACTTCCGCCGGGACCGATTTTGAATCCGGGAGAAGCAGCCATTCAGGCGACATTACATCCGGATACTTCCATGCAGGGATATTATTATTTCATGGCGGATGTAAAAACCGGTACGGTTCATTATGCAAAGACGCTTGCCGAGCATAATGAAAACGTCAAAAAATATGACGTTGTCGGACAATGACGGAAAGTACATGTGTCTATATGCGCCAGGGCGCAAAGTGGCTGTTTCTGTTGCGAAATAAGAAGACGAATGATCTGAATGCGGGATACTGGATCGGGGTGGGCGGCAAGAAGAAACCGGAGGAAACCATTCGTGCATGCGCCATGCGGGAAGTTGAAGAAGAAACCGGCCTTATCATGCGCGATCTTGTTTATTGCGGAAAGATCTATTTTCGCATGGGATCGTCTATTCATGAGAAAATTACGTTGTATACGTGTACGCATTTTTGGGGAAAGATGCATGAAGATGCAGAAGGAAGCTTGGCGTGGATCAAGGAAGAAGATATCTTGTCTTTGCGTTTGTGGCCGGGTGATCGTATTTTTTTATGGCGCATATTGCATGGCAGCGCGATGCCGTTTACCTTGGAGATGATCTATGATCAACAGGGGAATTTATTGAAGTGGACAGAAATGGAGCCGGAAGATGAATAAACCGATTTTGATTGGTATTGCAGGCGGCAGCGCTTCGGGGAAAACGAGTGTTTCAAAACGAATCAAAGATACGTTTTCCAACGGTAATTCGGTCTTGATTATGCGACAGGATGATTATTATAAAGATCAGTCCCACATGAGTATGGAAGAAAGAATCAGCGTCAATTATGATCATCCGTTTGCATTTGATAACGACTATCTGTTGGCCCAGTTGAAAGAACTGATTCAGGGACATGCCATTGAGAAGCCGACTTATGATTTTGTGCAGCTGACACGAGGAGAGCGTACCGAAACATGCTTGTCGGCAGATGTCATCGTCCTGGAAGGTCTGTTTGTTTTGGAAGATGAAAAAATACGGGATTTGCTGGATATCAAGGTATTTATTGACACGGCGGCCGATGTACGCTTTATCCGCCGGCTGTTGCGGGATGTAAAAGAACGGGGAAGAACGGTGGACTCCGTCGTAACGCAATATTTGCGCACGGTGCGGGTCATGCATGACAGCTTTATCGAACCGTCCAAGCGTTATGCGGACATCATCATTCCGCAAGGGGGGCAGAATGAGGTTGCGGTTGATCTGTTGTGTACAAAAATCAGTAGCATCATTCATCACTCTGCGCTATAATATTCCCGCTTGATCAATGATGGAGAGGAGTCGGCAAGATGGCAGACGCAAATAAGATTTATGTCACTGAAGAAGGTTTAAAAAAGCTCCAGGATGAATATGAAAATCTTGTTCACGTCATTCGTGAAGAAGTTAAAGCGGAATTGAAAGAAGCTCGTTCTTTAGGGGATCTTTCGGAAAATGCCGACTATGATGCGGCGCGGGATAAGCAAGCGCAGGTTGAAGCGCGGATCGTGGAACTGGAAAGCATGTTGAAGAACTATGAGCTGATTTCCACCAAAGGCGGTTCAAAGACGGTTCGCATCGGTTCGACGGTTAAATTGCAGTTTGCGGATACGCATGAAGAGGGAACTTATCAGATCGTCGGCTCGACGGAAGCGGATCCGTTAAATGGCAAGATTTCTAACGAAACGCAGCTGGCGCAGGCGATCCTGGATAAGAAAGCCGGGCAGACGGTTGAAGTCAGCTGCAAGAAGCCCTATTCGGTTGTCATCGTTTCTGTGAAGTAAATAATGGAATGCATAATCGGTTTCCAATTGGAAGCCGTTTTTTTTATGTTTGCTTGGCACCGTCTGCATTGATTATTGCCCATCCAAAGGTTCCCAACAACTTGTCGTCATCAGGCTTATTTGCCCGTTGCAATTTGAACATAATTCTGCTGTAATTATGTATAAAGAAAGAGGGATATGATGCCGCAAATCAGACCGATTACAGATTTAAGAAATACTACTGAAATTTCAGAACTGTGTCACGCAAAAAATGAGCCTCTTTTTATCACCAAAAACGGTTACGGGGATTTAGTTGTGATGAGTATTGAGGCATATGAAGAAATGCTTAAAACGTCACAAATGGATGCCGTGATCAATGAAGCTGAAAAAGAGTTTGCTGCAGGGGAGAAATTGCTGGATGCGCGGGATACACTTTCGACTTTGCATAGAAAGTATTTTGGATAAGTATTTTGGATCAATATACGGTAAAACTCTATTCCCGTGCCTATCGGGATTTAGATGAAATTTTTTTCTATATTGCCGATCATTTATCAGAGCCCATCGCAGCTTCTAAAATGATTGATGCGTTGGAAAATACGATTTTCAGCTTGGAAACTTTTTTGGAACGTGGAGCGATTAGACGTGTAGGTGCCTATGCAAATCAGGGGTATAGACAGCTATTTTGTAAAAGTTATACCATCATTTATCGCGTGCTGAAAGAAAAGAAAGAGGTGCATATCGTCACAGTACGATATACACCGAGAAATTTTTGACAACGGCGAGGTTCTGTAAAAGAACTGCGAAATGACAGATTTCGGTAATTGTTTTTGGATTGAAATCTTTTTTTTTAGGTTTGTTTGACACCGTCGTTCGTCTTTGTTACGATCATAATAGATAGAATATGATTCTATAAAAGAAGGAAAAATGCGCATAAAGAAAGATCCTGAAATCCGAAAGGAAAAATTTATGCAAACGGCTTCAAAACTTTTTATGCAAAAAGGATATGATGCCGTTTCCATTCGTGAAATACTGGATGGTGTTGGCGATAAAACGTCTTCTCCCAGTGTGTTTTATTACTACTTTACCTCCAAGGAAAATCTGTATCGGAGCTGTATGCAACATATTGCTGCAACGTATCTTGCTTCACTGGCCCCCGGCTTTAGCGAAAATGAAAAAAGTTTAAGCGAACAATATGATTTTCTTGTCAGGCAATTGAAAAATAATCTGGAAAAAAATCGCCGCCTGCTGCAAACCGGTTCTTCGACTGCAAACCGCCTGTCAATTCTGGACATGCGTGAACAGGTTACAAGCGCAAGTGCGCGGATGTGGGCCGATTATTTAATACGCACGAAGCATTATTCGATCGACGAGGCTTGTATGAAGGCGCAGTTTCTTTCCGGGGGAATAGGCGAAATGATCTATCAATATATGATTGAAAAAAATCACGGCCAGAAAACACCGGCATTCGTCATCGCCTGGATCATTCATTTTATCTTAGCCAACATTCGTTTTTCAGCTGAAGAAAAAGCCGCATTGCAGGAAGCGGGAAAGAAGTACGGAAAGGAGAAGGCATGATTGTATTGGAAGAACAGATTGATATCGCCGCCCCTTTTGAAAAACTTTGTCAGTGGGCCGATCATTTTGAAGAAGAATTTGTCAAATGGAGTCCTTATCATCTGGAATGCCAGCTTTTAGACGGGGGAATCAATACCGGAAATCGCGTCCGCTTTCGTGAAATTGTGATGGGGATTGACTATGACGTAACCGGGAAGATTATCCACGCGGAAAAGGATGCGCAGCATTTTCTTTTTCGTTTTGAAAGTGATCAAAAAACGGCGCTCATCACATTTGGTGGTCAGCGAACAGCCGATGGATGTCGATTTTCACATTCCGAAGCGTTCGGCAGCCAAATGCCGTTGCTCGGCCCGCTGATCAATTTTTTAATCTTCAACGTGTTTTACAGGAAGAAGGCAAATTGGAAACGCATTCGCGACGATATGATTTTGGATAATCAATATCTCAATATGATTTTAACGACCGGTCAATATCCGCAACGGATACCGGTGGAACAGTTGGAGAAACAGCCATGAAAACGCAGGTAAATAAAATGAAGCAATTTGAAAGTGTAGCCGATACTTTATTCATTCCCTTGACGGCACGCATCTATGTATCCCGACGATTTCCGGAATATTTCTATGATGCAAGAGCGCTGGAACTTGCCCATGTATTGCCAAATGACAGCATTGAAAAAAAATCTTCCGAATATGCCATGCTTGCTTCGGTTGCCCGCTGTCAGAATTTAGATGAGATGACAAAAAAATTTATTTCTGTCCATGCGAAATGCAATATTGTCAATCTGGGCTGCGGCTTGGAAACAGCTTATGATCGCATTAACAGTAAAACGGCATTGTTTTATGAAGTGGATCTGCCGGCGGTTATTGAAAGTCGAATGCAGTTTTTGCAAGAAGGAAAGAATGAAAAACTGATTGCCGGCGATCTTTTTGATCTTTCATGGGTGAATCAGATTGCCGACTGCACGCGGCCTACTCTGTTGATCGCGTCCGGAGTATTTCAATATTTCCATGAGGAAGAAATTCTTGCTTTTATCAAAAAATGCAGTACGGTTTTTCCGCAAGCTGAATTGATCTTTGACGCCGCCAACAAAACCGGTATCCGTTATGCCAATCAATATGTTCGCAAGACCGGCAATCATGCCGCCATGATGTATTTTTATGTGAATGACTGTATGCTGTTTGCTGAAAAAGCGGAAGCGCAGCTTATTGAATGGAGACCATTTTATACCAAGACAAGAAAAATCATCGGCTCAAAAACCGGTTTATACACGCGTATAGCCATGAAAGTCTGCGATGATCTGGCCCGCGCCAAATTAATACATCTGAAATTATCGAACCTTACAAAATGATAAATTTCTCTTTGGCGCCCGGGAAGAAAGAAGTGTTTTATGTTATAGTTAGCTAAGAAGCAAACTGAGAAACATTGGATAAACAATACATGGAGGGAAAAATGGGATTATTTGGTAAAAAAGAAAAGAAGCTTTGCCCGATTTGCGGAAACGAGCTTAAACTATTTGACTCTTTTGACGTTAGCGATGGCGAGATCTGCGGCAGCTGCGAAAAGATGATTCGCGGGAAATTCAATATTAAAGAATATTGGGAAAAAAGAGGCAGTGCATGTGGAGAGGATGAACTGGATTATATTTTGAAAACGGATGATCCGCTTGCCGAGATGCGCGTAGAAGACATTAAAGAAATGATTGCTTCCATGAAAGAGGAGCAGAAAGAAATACTTGAACAGGTCGATTCAAACTATGCGCATGTTGCCAAGGTTGATGACTGTTTTACCATTGCGCCAAAGGCATTGGAAGTGGGTCTTAAAAGGGCGAAGGAATACAAAAATAAGTATGTTGCGACCGTACAGGTCATTTCCGGTACGTTTGCCAAAGGCGATGCTGTTACGGTTACAACAAGGGGACGGGATATTCCCACGCAGATACTGGATGTGTTTGCTTGCGGCAGCAGCACTTTTGAAACTGAACTGGCCGCAAATATGGGCAAGCATAAAGCGGATGCGGGCAGTGCCGCCTGGATCATTTTGAATTTGTCCGAGGGTGTTGAAGAAGGAAGCCTGATTCAGAAATAGAGAGGATTGCGCCATGATCCGTTTTTAATGATATGTTTGCATATTGGATCATGGCATGAGGAAAAGAAAGCAGATGATTATCCATACCGGACAACGAACGGATATTCCGGCTTTTTATGCCGAATGGTTTGCCAACAGGCTGAAAGAAGGTTTTGTCTGTGTTCGTAATCCTTATAATAAACACCATGTCAGCCGTTATCGTCTTGATCCTTCCGTCGTGGATTTGATTGGGTTTTGTACCAAAAATCCGGCGCCGATGTTTCCGTATATGGATTTATTGAAAGACTATGGGCAATATTGGTTCGTCACGATTACGCCCTATGGAAGAGATATTGAACCAAATGTGCCGGATAAGCATCGTCTGCTGGATGATTTTAAAAAATTGTCGGATCTTGTCGGTGTCCATGCGATCACCTGGCGATATGATCCGATTTTGCTTTCCGCGCGCTATACGATGGCATATCATCTTCGTGCTTTTGCACAGATGGCCTGGGCGTTGAAGGGATATACGCAAACCGTGGTGATCAGCTTTATTGACCTGTATCCGAAAGTCAGACGAAACTTTCCTGAAGTGCGGGAAGTCAGTAAAAAGCAAAGTGAAATATTAGGCAAGGAACTGATTGCGATCGCTTCGGCTTGCGGTATGCAGGTTAAGACCTGTGCCGAAGGGAATGTGCTTGCCCCTTATGGTGCCGATTGCAGCGGCTGCATGCAAATCCGTGATTTTGAAAGAGCTGTCGGTAAAAGACTGCATGCTCCTAAAAGAAAAGGCGCAAGGGCACAATGCGCATGTTATCTTTCGTGTGATATTGGCGCTTATAATACTTGTAAACATTTATGCCGCTATTGTTATGCCAATGACGATGCCGCAAAAGTGCTGGCGCAAAGCCGTTTACATGATCCTTCGTCTCCGTTTCTGATCGGCAATTATGAAGCGGAGGATAGGATTTATGATGTTTTGCAGAAGTCGTGGTGCGATGGACAGATCAGTTTATTTTAGATGCGATGAAAGCGTTTTCATGCAGTGGACGTTTTACAGACAAAGCAATCTGCTTCAAAGCCATATCAGCATTATTCAGGCAGGATGCAATGATCTTTCTATCTTCAATGTTCAAATGCCGACAGCCACCACTCGCCTTATCTGATTCTTCACCAGAAAACATACTGGTAGAGACATTGGAAAAAGAAATGGCAACCTATGTCAGCTACCGCAAAGCATGGCTTCCTTCTTCAAAACTATTTTCGCAGTAAATTATAAATACTGCGAAAATATTGCTGATATTCCGGATTTTCTGGTGTATACTTGGAACACTAAATCAGCAGTGATTTCCTAATAC
>CAUTVM010000042.1:0-15298 GCA_963541855.1 uncultured Erysipelotrichaceae bacterium | reverse complement strand
TTCAGAAAACTTGTAGACATACTTTTTAACAGCCATACAGCCTCCCTTTTAAAATAGCAACAACGCATGTTTAACGGTTAGATTATATGTCAGCATAATTTTTTAAACAAGCAAAAACATGCGAAAATCGGCATGATTAAAACGTTTTTTCAATAAAAGTAAACAGCGTATCGAAGTAATCACTCTGCCTGATCGCTTCCAGATGTCCGCATCCGGCATAAACTTTGCGCTCTTTATGCGCTGCGCAGGCCTCATAGCAGTTCTCCATCATGCATGCAGGTACATCCCGATCCTCTTCTCCATGTATAAATAAAAGCGGAATGCGCGCCGTCAACAATTGCCGCCGTGTACTGACTGCATAAAGCGAAAAATGCAAGATGCGCTGCATCAGAAAATCAATGCCGACAATATATGCCGCACTTGGATAATCGGGATGATGACGCAGAAGATAGACAATCTGTTCCCGGGCATCACTGAAGCCGCTGTCTTCCACAGCACACTTTACACTTGCCGGAAGAAAATCACCGGCCGCATTCATGACGGCATTAGCACCCATGCCTACACCGATCAAAGCGATCTTTGCCTTAACATCCAATTCGCCCAGAAAACTGCACCAGCTGATCAAATCATAATGTTCCAGCCATCCTAAACCGCAATAGCGGCCTTGCGATAATCCACATCCCCGCTGATCAAAAGCCAGCACATTGTAACCGCGCCGATCCGCTTCCATCATATAATCCAACATATCCATCGCCGACATGCGATAGCCGTGCGCAAGAATAACCCAGCGATGAGACGCTTCATGATTGCGCATCAGCAGGGCATGCAAGCTCAGGCCGTCAAAGGATTGAATGTACGCATCCTTTCGTTTTCCATCCCTAAGCCATGCCATCTGCTCTTCATTATTTTTTTGACGCGCCATGTGTTCCGGACGGCCGTCTTTTTTTAGATCAAATAATTTCTGAAACAGCTGATAAGCGACAAGACCATACGCGCTGGCCGCCGATACAGCCAAAGTGCTGATTGCTTTCCATACTGAATGTCTGTTCTTTTGCTTTTCACCCATACCATCCTCCCCTATCGAAAAAAAGGAAACTGCCGGCAGCATGCATTTCCTTTTTTTTCTGCCGGTTCTATCTGACAGAATTATAGCATTGTTTTACTTTACAATCGCTTCGATCCGTTCCACGACGACCGCTAACTGCCGGCGATAATCTTCCAGCTTCTTTTCTTCCGCAGCTACTTTTTCCTGCGGAGCCTTCAAGCGGAAATTCGGATTTCCAAGAATATGCATGGAGCGATCGACTTCCGCTTCCAGCCGTTTTCGCTCCTGGGCAAGTTTGATCTTCTCCGCTTCAACATCCAAAAGATCGGCACTTGGAATATACAGGTTGCCGCGATAAACCGCCGCTACGCTCAGATCGCCTTGCAATTCTTCCACCCATTCGCATTTTGTCATCCGCTTGATCATGTTTTTTTGCTGGACATCAACTGCAATGACTTTTCCATCCAGATCTTTAACCATAAACTTCAGACAATGCCCCGGCTTGAGATCATTATCATTCTTCACTTCCCGCAGCTTCTGAATGATTGCCGTCATGCGGTCTATCGCTTCCAGGTCCGCCTTGGGAAGATTTTCGATTTTTTTCGGCCAGCTTTCCAGACAGATGCTTTCCTGTTCATGCAAAAGCGTTAAATAAATTTTTTCCGTCACAAACGGCATGAACGGATGCAGCATGCGGACAATCGCATGCAGAACCACATACAAGGTTGACTTTGTCCCTTTGCATATCGCTTCATGACTGTCGGCCAAGTTGGCCTTGCTCATCTCAATATACCAGCTGCAGAAATCATCCCAGACAAAGCTGTACAGCTCATTCCCCGCCAAGGCGAATTCATATTTATTCATATTTTCCGAAATATGATCCAGAACGATATTAAACTTGTTTAAGATCCAGATATCCGCTGGCGATAATGTCGAAAGATCAATATCTTCCCTCGTCATATCCTCATCCAGATTCATTAAGACAAAACGCGACGCATTCCACAGCTTATTGATAAAATTCCATGCCGCTTCCACCTTCTCGGGAATATAGCGCATATCCTGCCCCGGCGTAGAATTGGTCGTTAAGAAAAAGCGCAATGCATCAACACCATATACGTCGATCACTTGCATCGGATCAATGCCGTTGCCTAACGATTTGGACATTTTGCGTCCTTGCGCATCGCGAATCAAACCGTGAATCAGCACATCCTTAAACGGCCTTTGGCCGGTAAAATGGCGCGCCTGAAAAGCCATCCGGGCAACCCAGAAAAAGATGATGTCATAGGCGGTGACCATAACCGAAGTGGGATAATAGCGCCGATAATCATCGGTATCCTTCGGCCAGCCCAGCGTTGCAAACGGCCACAGTGCGGAAGAGAACCACGTATCCAGAACATCTTCATCCTGTATCCAATTGTCCATGTCTTCCGGTTCCTTTTCACCGACATACAAGGAACCGTCATGTTTGTTGTACCATGCCGGAATGCGATGCCCCCACCACAGCTGACGTGAGATACACCAATCTTCAATATTAGCTAACCATTGCGTAAAGGTCTTTTCAAAACGCTCCGGATAAAAGTGGATTTTTTTCCCGGCATTTTCCTGCTGACGCAAAACATCATCCGCAAGCGGCTTCATCTTCACAAACCACTGCTGCGAAAGATAGGGTTCAATCACGCAATGTGTCCGTTCGGAGTGGGCAACCTGATGGCGAATCTCCTCAATATGGTCCATCTCTCCTTGCGCCTCGATCTGCTTGACTAAAGCGTCACGGGCCGCAAAGCGATCCATGCCTGCATACTTTCCGCATATTTCATTCATCGTTCCATCCGGATGCATGCAGATGGGTTTAGGCAAATGATGACGCTGCGCAATGGCAAAGTCATTGGGATCATGCGCCGGCGTACACTTCATGATCGCCGTACCGAAGTCCATATCAATATAATCATCACCGATAATCGGCAAGGTTTCACCATTGGCCGGATTGATGCAATGCAGGCCGATCAAATGTTTTGTCCGCTCATCATTGGGATTGACAACTACGCATACATCGCCAAACATGGTCTCCGGACGCGTCGTGGCAACGATGAACTCTTCCTTTGTTTCACAGGTGCGATAGTTCATGTAATACATCTTGCCGGCATCTTCCTGATAATAGACCTCAATATTGCTTAAGGCCGTGCGCGCCATGGGATCCCAGTTGATGACACGCCAGCCCCGATAAATCAGCCCCTGTTCATACAGCGAAACAAAAACGTGACGAACCGCCTGATTGAAGCCCTCATCCATGGTGAAACGCTCGCGTGAATAGTCCAGCGAGTTGCCCAGTTTCGCCCACTGCTTACGGATGGTGGAGGCATATTCTTCCTTCCATTGCCATGCCCGCTCCAGAAATTTCTGACGCCCGATGTCATAGCGTGAAATGCCTTCGCTTTTTAAGCGTGCATCGACGCGGGCCTGCGTCGCGATGCCGGCATGATCCATTCCCGCCAAATATAAAACATCTTTCCCCAGCATCCGCTGATAGCGGCATATCATATCCTGCAAGGTATTGTCCCAGGCATGACCGATATGTAAAATACCGGTGACATTGGGGGGGGGAATCACGATCGTAAATGGATCTTTTCCGTCGTCTTTAGCGGTGAAATAACCTTTTTCAACCCATTGCTCATAGCGGCCTTCTTCCACCGCCTTGTGATCATACTTCATGTCCAGATTTTTTTTCATAAGACCTCCAAATAAAAAGGCGTCCCTGCACAGGACGCCGGACAAGCGTGGTACCACCTGCATTGCTTCTTAAAGACGTAACGTGTCTGACGTTTCGCCTTACTTTTATTTTCGGGCAAAAAGCTGGCGGAAGACTTCATCACCTGCCGCACCGGTCTCCTTTTCACCAAACGGAGCTCTCTTTTGCCGACTAGGCAGGTATTACTTATTCCGCGTCTTTGCTGTTTGTAAGTATTATAGAGGGCACATCCTCTCTTTTCAACGTCAATTGCCCAAATGCATCTTGATATCCGTCTTTTTCGGTTTTCCTGTTCTTTGAAAAGCAGTGATGCTGCAAAAGACGAACAGATCATCTGCTATGACACGCGATCAACTCAAGTGCACAAGCCTTATGTTTGATCCGTGCGCTCTGGACGCACATCGTCCGCTTCAAAATGCTGCAACAAAAAAGACATGATATTTTTAGTGATATAACGATCCGTCATCCACAGTGAAACAGCAATGGCCATGATCCCCATAAACAAACGGATATAGGGAGAAGGATCCCATAACAAATTCAACATGGCTATGGCCAGCAGAAAGGCTATGGAAAGTCCCAGAAACATGCCCGCGATCGTTAAACAATAACGCATGCGCATTCGGCGCAATTGACTGCGCGGATTTTTTTCGGACTTTTTTTTCCGCATCATCCTTCCGCCTTTGGTAATCCAAGATGCCTATAGGCCTTTTCCGTCGCCATGCGCCCGCGCGAAGTACGATTGATAAAGCCGATTTGAATCAGATAGGGCTCATAGACATCTTCCAGCGTTGTCGTTTCTTCACTGATGGCATTGGCCAAAGCCTCCAAGCCGACCGGGCCGCCATGAAAACGCTCGATAATGCCGCGCAGATAACGTAAATCCACTTCATCAAGGCCCAGACTGTCCACATGCAGACGATCCAAAGACGAAGCAGCAAGGTCTTTCGAGATGACCCCGTTATTTAAGACCTGTGCAAAATCGCGAATCCGCCGCAGCAGACGATTGGCGATACGTGGCGTTCCACGGGAGCGCATGGCAATTTCATGAACAGCGTGCGCATCAATCTTCACATTCATGACGCGCGATGAACGCTTCACGATATGTTCCAGTTGCGCGATGGAATAATATTCCAGCTTGGATACGATGCCGAAGCGATCACGTAACGGTGATGAAAGATCGCCATATCGTGTCGTGGCGCCGACCAATGTAAACGGCGGCAGATCTAAACGAATAGAACGTGAACTGCCTTCTCCGGCGACCATGATATCCAAACAGAAATCTTCCATCGCCGGATACAATATTTCTTCCACCTGACGCGGCATGCGGTGAATTTCATCAATAAATAAAACATCGCCCGCCTGTAAAACCGACAGGATAGAAGCCAGATCACCCGCCTTGGCAATAGCCGGGCCGCTGGCTGTACGGATGTCGGCATGCATCTCATGAGAAAGAATATAGGCCAGAGTTGTCTTGCCAAGACCAGGGGGACCATATAACAAGACATGATCCAATGGTTCATTCCGGCCCAAAGCCGCCTGAATAAAAATTTGCAGATTATTTTTCAGGGCATCCTGACCGACATATTCCTGCAAAGACCTAGGACGGATCGTCTCTTCCTCATCTCCCTCTTCACGCAATGCCGAAAGCAGATTTTTTTCTTCCTCCATGGGCCTTCCTTTCTAACGACGCATCAAATACTGCAAGCCGAGCTTCAAATATTCAGCGGTCGTCTTTTCTGCTAATGACGCCAGATATTCGCCGCATCCCGAAAGCTCGCCGCTTTTATAACCTAAGTTTTTCAATCCTTCCAATGCTTCTTCAACAGCCGGAGTATAGACGCTTGCATGTGAAACGGTCTTGGGCACAGCAACCAGCTTCCCCTGCAAATCCAATACAATCTGGCTTGCGGTTTTGGCGCCGATTCCCGGCAGCTTTTTTAAAGCCGCCACATCACCGGCTTCAATTGCCTGAACAATCATCGTCTGCCCCGCTTTGCCCAACATATTCATCGCCGTTTTAGGCCCTAAGCCTTTAACGGAAAGCAAGCGCATAAACAGATCTTTTTCTTCTTTCGTCAAAAAGCCGTATAAAGCCAGCTCCGCATCCGTATAATGCATATAGGTATAAATCGTGACCGTTTCCTGTAAATGTATTTTTTCAGGATGCGAAAACGCGATATTCCAGCCGATGCCGCCTTGCTCCACAACAATCGCATCATGAACAATGGCCGCGACCGTTCCCTTGATAAACGCTATCATCTGCCTGCTCCTTTTAAAAGAATAGTCTCTTATTGATTGAAATCCATAATATAACGACCGACGATAACCTGATCTCCATGGTGAGCGCCCGCCTGATAGAGGGCCTTATCAATGCCCATCTTTGTTAAAGTCGCCGAAAGAGCGTAGACGTCCGCTTCCTTATTGAAATCAACCTCTTCCACCAGACGATCAATTTTTTCCGAGTGTACTTTCCATTTGCCGTTGCCGAGGTTTTCAATTTGATAATCCGGCCGCTTCGGTTCATAACGATAGACAACCGTCCGCTCTTTTTGATCCATCCGCATGGATCTTTCTTTGCTCACCGCTTCAATCTGCCGCATGGTCTCATATAAGACCGCCTGTATCCCCTTATGCTGCAAAGTGCTGACCTGGAAAATATGCAAATCAGGATGCGCCTTTTGAAAAGCCGCCAGGTTTTCAGCTGCCGAAACGGTATCCATCTTGTTGGCTACGATAATCTGCGGCTTTTCGGCAAGCTTAACGTCATATGCCTGCAATTCCAGATTGATCGTTTCATAATCAACTAACGGATTACGCTCTTCCCCGCTCATATCCAGCACATGAATCAAGACGAGACAGCGTTGAATATGCCGTAAAAAATCTACTCCAAGTCCTTTCCCCTGCGCCGCTCCTTCAATTAAGCCGGGCATGTCCGCTAAAACAAAACTTTTCTGATCGTCAAGCGTGACAACGCCGATATTGGGCTCCAGCGTTGTAAACGGATAAGATGCAATCTGCGGGCGGGCACGCGTTGCTACCGAAAGAAAAGTCGATTTACCGACTGAAGGAAAACCAATCAGTCCCGCATCCGCCAGCAGGCGCAGCTCAAGGATTAAATCCAACGCCTCTCCCGTTTCTCCCGGCTGGGCATATTCGGGGGCATCATTTCGCGCCGTGGCAAAATGATAATTTCCCAATCCCCCTTTGCCTCCGCGAGCGATGCGGACAATCTGATGCGCTCTGGTCAGATCAGCCAATAAATCGCCGGTTGCCGCATTGCGGATCATCGTTCCCAAAGGCACGCGGACAATCACATCTTCCCCGTCCGCACCATGCATTTTCTTGATTTTTCCGCCTTCTCCGTTTCCGGCTTTGATTCTTCGCGTATAGCGTAACTTGGTCAAAGTGGTTTCATTGGTGTCCACTTCAAAATATACATGTCCCCCGCGTCCGCCATCGCCGCCAAACGGGCCGCCGTTTGCGTAATATTTTTCATGCCGCCAGGCAACAAGCCCCCTGCCGCCATCGCCCGCCTTGACATGTACCTGCACAAAATCAATCATAAAAACTCCTTTAAATTCTGAAAACGGCTCCTGAATAATCAGGAGCCGGTCTGCGCGATCAGGCTTATGCTTCTTTAGGATAAACAGAAACCTGTTTACGGTCTTTACCAAGACGTTCAAACTTCACGATCCCGCTTGCCTTGGCGAACAATGTATCGTCTCCACCCCGGCCGACATTCTTGCCCGGATAAATCTTCGTTCCTCTTTGACGATAGAGAATGGAGCCTGCCGTGGCAAACTGACCGTCGCTTTTCTTGGCGCCAAGCCGACGACCTGCTGAATCACGGCCGTTCTTCGTTGAAGATACACCCTTTTTCGACGCAAAGAACTGTATGTCCAGAATATATTTCATGAATTTAATCCTCCGTTTTTTTAATATTTACATTTTGGGGAAAGCGTTCTTCCATGCCTTGCAGCTGTATGAGCGCCGTATGCAGAATATCCTGCGTATGCCCATCATCCCCGATATCTTGAATTGCAATGCAGTGCTTCTCGATTTGAATGGACGCATGTCCATGCAGCTGATCCAGCGCATTACATAACCCGATGGCAATGGCACTGACCCCGGCACATACAAGGTCTTCCCCATAAGCGCCAGCTTGCGCATGTCCCTGGATAAGCAGGGAGCGGATGATTCCGCTTTGCTCTGTAAGCCGAATCGCAATCATCAGCCTTCAATCGCTTCAATGACCAGTTTCGTATATGGCTGACGATGACCTTGATGACGGCGGGTAGAACCCTTCTTGGGCTTGTATTTGAAAATCCGGATCTTCTTTCCTTTGCCCTGTTTTTCAACCTTGGCCGTTACCTTGGCTCCTTCAACATAGGGAGCGCCGATCTTTGTCGCCGCATCACTGAGCAGAATCACTTTGTCAAATACGACCTGTGCGCCCGGTTCAACATCGAGCTTTTCGACATAGATGACGGCATCTTTCTCCACTTTGATCTGCTTGCCGCCTGTTTGCTATCATAAGACGCGCCATGCAGGGGACACTTGTGTCTTAACCCTGTTCTGAGCGGTTACAGACCTCGCAAGAGGACGTAACGGCATTATAGTACCAGCTTTTATTCGCATTTACAATTACAATATTCCCTCAAACATTGCAAAGTTAATAGCCAAAATCAGCGATGCAGAAATTTTGGCGGCAAAATTTCCAACTCCCGGCCGCGTCCTTTTTGAAATTCCATCAAAATCGCTTTGGCGCTCGTTTGTTCTATTTCATATACGGGCTGCAGGCGAAGCAGTTTGCATGCGGCCGTTTGCGCTTGATACACAATGGCGGATAAATGACTTGGCCGGCCGATCATGAAGAAATGCCCGTTATCTTTTAATAACCGCTTCACACAACAGAACAGTTCCTCCATTGATAAGGTATCCATATGTCGTGCGGATGCGATTTTAGTATTTCTTTTTTTCATGGTGGCAGGGACAAAATAAGGCGGATTACAGACAATCACATCCACCGGTTCCACCTGCAGCTGCTGCACCGGCATGCAGAACAGCTGCGCTTCCATCCCGTTTTGCACTAAATTTCGCCGCGCACATTCTAAAAGGTCCGCATGCAGATCGACGCCCATCATTTTCTTCGGCTTCTGCAATCCGGCATACAGCAGTAAAGCGCCGCTGCTCGTGCCGATATCAAGCAGAACATCTTGATGACGGACGCGCAGAAATTCACCCAGTAAAACCGTATCCGTATTCATATGAAAATGATCCGGCAGCTGCTCCAGTATCAATTTTGTATGCGGCAGAAAATCAGGCATGTTCCATATCCCCTTCATCCGGCACACATTTTAAGGTAAACCAGAATGTACTGCCCTTTCCATAGGTCGAATAGACGCCATATTGTGCATGATGCGCCTGTAAAATACCGCGGGCGATCGAAAGACCAAGACCCGTTGAGGACAGCGATCTCGAAAAGGACTTGGAAGACTTTTGATACCGATCCCAGATTAAGGGCAGATCTTCCTCTTTGATGCCTTCACCCTCGTCTTTCACTTCCACCCTTACGGTCTCATCTTCTTCAAGACGCTTAACGGAGATGGAAATTGAGGCATGGGGCGGCGTATGTTTAATTGCATTGGTCAGGAAGTTGTTGATAACCTGCATGATTTTCACCTCATCGGCATAAACGATCATCTCGTCTGGCGTGTCCAGCTTGATCTGCAAATTCCCTTCCTTGATCTGCATGTCATTATAGGCACATAGATCTTTCAGCTTTTCCACCAGATCAAAATTACTCTTATGCAAAATATAATTTCCCGATTGCAAACGCGCCAGTTCGCTCATATCCGTAATCAGATGATTCATGTAGTCGGCTTCATGAATGATCACGTTCAAGTGCTGCTGTCTTTTTTCCGCCTTTTCTCCGGACACATCGCGAATCATTTCGGCATAGGCACGTATGCCGGTCAGCGGCGTTTTGATATCATGCGAAACATTGGCGATCAAATCTTTGCGCAGTTCGTCAATCCGGCTCAGTTTTTGTGCCGCATCATTTAAGGTTGCCGCAAGATCCTTGGTTTCCGTATAAGAGCCGCCGTCAAAATGCACGCTGTAATCCGCTCTTGCCAGTTTGTCGGCTTCCGCTTTCATATTCCGGATCGGTCTGGTTAAGCGCATGGAAATCAACACGGAAATAACCGAAGCGAACAAGACCGTCACAACCATATAAATGAGATATTGCCGGGAAAAAAACTGAATAATGGAATCCACCGGCTCAAGAGGCGCATTGACATATACATAATAGGTTCCCAATGTTCCCTGTATGCGCTGTCCATATAAAATCATCTCCTGATGCGTGCGCAGATTGGTTAAGGTCAAACTGTATACATGCACGTCGTCCGTTAACAACTCTCTTAAACTTTGCGGATCGTGTACATTCATTTCGCTGTTTCCGTATACTTCAAAAGGCATATGAAATACACAGCCGTTTCCCAGACTGTCCGTTTCATAAATCAAATGATCCTGCTGGTTATAGATCGCGGCGCATACATTGTTGTTCACGGAAACCTGCAGGGCTTTGGCAATATCTTTTTCATCCGCCTTCTTTAAAATCAGGCTGCCTGCCAATACATCCGATACTTCCTGTACACTGCGTATTTTGTTATCGCGATAATACGGCTGAATCAGGGCGATCTGCAAAAGGCCCAAAAGCCCTACGATCATGATGGCGAACAATAAAAATACCAGCCAGATATGAAAGCGAATGCCTTGTCGATCAAGCTTCAAATTTATACCCCATTCCCCGGACCGTCACGATATGATCTTTGTATGGTCCTAAAGACTGCCGCAGCATTTTAATATGTGCGTCAACCGTACGATAATCACCGAAATAGTCATAGTTCCACACCTCTTCCAATAGCTTTGTTCGGGATAAGGCAAGATTTTGATGATCGACCATATATAGTAAAAGGTCCATCTCTTTGGGCGTCATATCCACTTTGGCACCCTCAACCGTAACCGTACGGCCGCCATAATCAATGATCAAACCGCCTTCATGAAAAGACAAAACCCGGGAAGCGTTTTTCCCTGAACGATCCAGAACGACTTTAACTCGGGCCATCAGTTCTTTCGGCGAAAACGGCTTGGCCACATAATCATCAACGCCCAATTCAAACCCGTATAATTTGTCATATTCTTCCTGGCGAGCGCTAAGCATGATAATGGGAACATTTTTAATCCGCTTGATCTGCTTGCAGGCTGTAAATCCGTCCAGTCCGGGCATCATGACATCCAGAATTATGCAGTCGTATGTATTCTTTCTGACCAGCTGCAACGCTTCCAGACCGTTTTGCGCTTCATCGACCTGATAATCATTCAGCAAGGCGTACTCTTTGACGACCGCCCGGATATTCTCTTCATCATCTACAATCAATACTTTTGCCATATGCCTCCTATTCTACAAGAAAATCAGCTGGTCAGCGATACAGCTTCCATCCGCTTTGATCCGGGCCTTGAAATGCACATATACGCCGCGCTGCAATTGGGTCATGACACCTTGATAGGTCATCGGCATCACCATCATGTCCATGTCCGCCGTCTCATCCGTCAGGGTTACAAAAGCCATTAAGCCGCCTTTTCGAGTTCGATGCTGATGCACAGAAGAAACACAGGCGAATCCTTCAATGGCCCCATTGCTTTCCTGCAGTGAAATTAACGATGGCAGCGATATATGATATTTCTTGCGCAGAGCGATGATGGGATGCGTGCCCAGATTAAATCCCAGCACCGCCTTTTCCGCCTCGAAGACCTTTTCGGACGCATCCGCATATTTTTTCAAGATCGGCTTGGAAACTAAGCGCGTATCCAACAGTGTCTTGCCGTTTTTTTCAATCCGTATCAGCTCAGCATAGCGAAGGGCTTCGCTTAATGCTTCGTGCAGGGTTGTGCGGGTTTCATGAAAATGATCCAAAGCGCCGGCATCAATCAGATTGCTGATCATCTTTTCATTGATTTTCAAAAGCGACACGCGCGCCGTAAAGTCAAAAAAATCTTCAAACGGACGTTCATCGCGCGCGCGCAGTATAACATCGGCCGCATGCGTACCGATATCGCGTATCGCCGATAGCGGCATGCGAATCTGTTTTTCATGACGCGCATATTTGCGCATGGAATACAGGATGGAAGGATGGGAAACAACAATCGAGCGGCGTCGACACTCATCAATATAGGAAGCGGTCTTTTTCTGATCGCCGATAACGCCATCCAGCAGCGCGCAATAAAAATCAAGGGGATGATTTGCCTTCAGCCATGCCATCTGGTAGGAAAGCAAACCATAGGCAACCGCATGCGACCGATTAAAGCCATAGCCGCCAAAGCGTTCAATCAGTTCCCATAACTGTTTGCTCACCGCTTCCGCATGACCTCTTTTCTTACAGCCGTTCATAAAGTCTGTGCGCATGTTCGCTAATGCACGCGTATCTTTTTTAGAAATCGCTTTGCGCAATATATCCGCTTTGCCAAGTGAAAATCCCGCGGCCACCTGCGTAGTTAACATGGTCTGTTCCTGATAGAGCATCACCCCATAGGTATCCTTTAAAATCGGTTTTAAATCCGGCAGCGGATAAGCAATTTGCCCGGGGTCTAAGCGGCGGGCAAGATATATGGGCACGCTTTGCATGGAGGCTGGCCGATATAGTGCCAGTGTCGCCACAATATCTTCAAAGCGGCAGGGCTTCATCTTTTTCAATAAGCTCTTCATGCCGGCTTTCTCAAATTGAAAAACGCCCATGGTATCCGCACGTGCGAAAACGGCATATGTCTTTTCGTCATCCAGCGGTATATGCATGATATTGAAGTCGGGATTTTCTTTTTTGACGGCCTGCACAATCGCGTCGATGATGGACAGATTGCGCAGCCCCAGAAAATCCATTTTAATAAAACCGCGTTCTTCTAAAAAAGCTTTGGGAAATTGTGAAGTCCGCATGCCTTCACCAAATTGCGTCAAGGGCAGAATATTTTCCATATTCAACCTGGAAAGAATAATCCCGGCCGCATGTCGCGTCGCATTACGAGGCAGTCCCTCAATTTTTTCCGCAAGATCAAACAGCCGCTTATAGCGCGCTTCCATAGACAGCATGGTTTTTAAGCGCACATTGTCCCGCTTAGCTTGCGCCAGCGTAATCATAGGCCCATTCGGAATCAATTTACGAATTCGCTCCATCTCCCTAGGCTGAATGTTCATCACCTTGCCTACATCGAGCAATGCCTGACGGGCACGGAAGGTATCAAAAGCGGCCACTCCCGCCACATGATCCGCGCCATACTTGGCATAGACATAGGCGATGACTTCCTGGCGGCGATCATCCGGAAAATCCGTATCAATATCCGGCATGGATACGCGCTCAGGATTGAGAAAGCGTTCAAACAGCAGATGATATTGAAGAGGATCAATCATGGTGATGCCAAGACAATAGGCGACTAATGATCCTACTGCGCTGCCCCGGCCCGGTCCGACATAAATAGCCTGTTGGCGAGCATACCGTATAAAATCATACACAATCAGAAAATAGTCGGCGAAATGCATATCGGAAATGATCTTCAATTCATAATGCAAACGTTGGTAATAGGCAGGTATCACTTTCCCATGCAGACGCTTTTGCAAGCCGGCCAGACAAAGCTGTGTCAGATATTGTTCGCCATTTAAGGGTTTTGGTGTCGGAAAAACAGGCAGTGACGTTTTTTCAAATTGCCAATCCGCCTGACAACCGGCGGCAATCTGATCGCTCTGCTCCAGATCGTCTTCATCATACAGGGCGTCAAATTCCGCCAAAGAAAGAAAATGACGGCCGCTCTGCAAAGGCAAAGAAGTATCATCCAAACGCAGGCCGGTATCAATGGCCCGCAATACATGATGTGTATCCACATCCTGTTTTTCTAAATAAAAAATTTTATGCACGGCAACTGTCGGCACATGCAAAGCACGGCAGCATCGTTTGAGCAAGACATTTTTGCGACGCCATAAAATAGAATCCTGATAAGAAACTGCCACATAAAATGAACCCAGACTTGTCAAAAGGCGGGACAGCTTTTGCTTGAGTCCTTCTTCATCATCCTGTATGAGTTCATGATCTCCATAGCCCCCTTCCCCATAGACGATCAGAATATTATTTTGACAATAGGCGCGTAATTGCGCCAAAGGAACACCCTTGGCGTAAACTCCCGAACAAAGACATGTCGAAAGCCGGATCAGGTTCTTTGCACCTTGGTTGTTCTTGGCAAGAATTAAAAAAGGAACGGTTTGTCCGTCAATATCAACATCCGCTTCTAAACCGATAATTGGCTGTATATTCTCTTTTTGACATGCCTGCAAAAAGGAAGCGGCCCCATAAAGAACATTATGATCCGTTAAGGCAACGGCGTGATACCCCTCTTTCTTTGCCTTATGTACAAGCGCATCAATCCGAATCGTACTGTTGAGAAAAGAATAGCAGCTGCGAACAAATATATGGGTGCTCATAGATGGTTTCATTTTAGCACCAATGTGCTTCATTTACATTTGCCTTTATGCGGTCTAAAATGATGAAAGGAAAGTTCCTATGAAAATTGCATATGTAACCGACAGCGGTACGGGCCGCAGTATTGAAGATCTGGCAAATGACGGTATTTTAAGTCTGCCCTTACAGATTACAAGCGGAACAACCTCCTTTCAAGATATGGAGAATCTATCCAAGGCGGACTGCGTTCATCTGCTGCAGGAGAAAAAAACATTGCTGACATCACAACCCTCTCTGGGTCTTGTGGTGGATCTCTTCACATCTTTAAAAGAGCAGCATATGGATCTCATCATCGCCGTGCCGATCTGCAACGGCTTATCCGGTACTTTAACAACCATGGTTTCCACCGCACGGGAGCTGGATTTAAAATTGATCGCCTATGATACTTACTGTACGGCCATCGTGCAGGATTATCTGGTTCATCGCTTGAAAAAGGCCTATGAAAGCCACATGAGCGGCGCGGATATCAATTTGCTTGCACAGGAAATCATCGGCTCGTGTGAGACCATCGTCATCCCTTCGGACTTAATGCATCTGGCAAGGGGGGGACGATTGACGGCAAATGCGGCGCGCTTTGCTTCATTGTTGCGGATTACGCCGATTCTGCACCTCAATCAACAGACCGGCGGTAAAATCGACATGCTGGATAAGGTCATTTCTTTACGGCGAGCCATGAAGCGGGTTGTCGAACATATGCATGAAAAACCGATTGATCAAAACTGGCTGATTACCATCGCTCATGTCAACGCAATTGATAATGCGCAGGTTCTCTTCCATATGATTCAAGAAGCATTTCCGCAAGCATCCATCCAGATTATTGAATTATGTAACGCGGTGGCGGCACATACGGGACTAGGCAGTTTATGCCTTCAATATTTTAAACGGGCCTGAATATTTCCAACCTTTTGCAAAAAAAACCTGAGACTTTGAGAGCACTTCTCATCC
>CAUTVM010000041.1:0-15420 GCA_963541855.1 uncultured Erysipelotrichaceae bacterium | reverse complement strand
GTTCATGATTTCCATGGGAATCATCGTGATCAAAGCAATCATGATGTTTAAGGAACAGAAGCAGTAATGCATTAAAATGAATCTTTCAACTTTTGATTTGCCTTGAACAGCAGATCAAAAATGATGACCCGAAAAGGAAAATCCTCTTCGGGTTTTCATCGTGCAAGGGCAGGCGATATGTGTCAATCAGGCGGGTAGATTAGGAAATATCGGCGACTTATCCCGTGAGGTCTTTTGGGCGGCATAGCCGTAGTAACAACGAATCTCGAGATGTTCGCAAAAGCTATAGTACTGAAAAAACAGGAAGGGCTGATGCAAAAGGTGATGCGTAGGCTCGATAAGTGGAGTCGTCGAAACGTATATGTGGCGAAACAAAGGAAGTCTTAGAGTGACAAGCCAAAGCGCTGACATCAGGTGAGATGAAGAACTGAACCGCCGTGGGAGCAATGCTTATATGATGAGAATATCAAAAAGCGAAGGCAGATTATGCATAAACAATCTGTATTCGCTTTAAGTTGTTTGCGGGTGAAATCTTTCAAAATGCCGGACATCAGTGTGGCGTTGGAGTCGCTGTGGGAGAGGGTGATGGCGAAGGTGAAGGGGAGGTACTTGGCGGTGTATGGAAGGTGACACAGACTTCATTTGAACCGCCGCCGGCATTTTCATAGGCATAGTAGCCGCAGGCCTCTGTATCTGTATCCGCATCTAATGCGGCCTCTTGTGTGCTTTCTGCATTTTCGCTGTTTAATTCCGCTTTTACCTCACCATTTTGCTTCAGCCGGGCACGATATCGTAACGGGCCAAATACCCAGCTCCAGGAAAAGAGTCTGGCGCCATATGCTTCGACGATCATATTGCCATTATCGTCGTAGAGAGAAATATCCATCGTATCGCCTTCCTGACTTTGTGCGGACATGGCGGAAGGATCCGGATAAGGCGTCCAGGAAAGGGAAACAGTTCCGTCACGATTGGCACTGGCTTGAAAGCTGGAAAGACTTTCAACTTGAGGTGCGCTCGAATCGGCCAGCTGGGCGAAATCGCTTTTGATCATACCGGTTGTCAGCCATTTGGGATCCATTCCTTCCACCGGTGCAGCATAGGGGAATGTACCCAGAATATGTGTGATATCGACAACTCCGTCCGGCCGCTGTAAATCGGGTGGATTTCCATTGGCCTGGCTGCAGGCGTCCATGACGAGCGAAACGATATGACCCGGAATGTTTAACAGTGATTTTTCCGTTGAAAAGTAAGTATTGGCATCTTTGACACCTTTTTCATAGCCAACCCATGTGCAGATCGTATATTGCGAAGTCTGCCCAATCATCCATTTGTCTTTGGAAGCACCTTTGGGAATGTTATATTGCAGTCCTTCTGATCCCCAGTCGGATGTTCCGGTTTTGCCGAATGTCTGATAGTCGCGGCTTAGAATGGGCAGATAATTTTGCATCCCGTAATGAATCGTTTCATATTCCAGCTGAGCTGAAAGATAAGCGGCTTGCGGCGAAAGAACTTGCGTGGCTTCATGCGTTGGCTCAAGCGGTTCTTTTAAGCCGCTTCGATATTCAATCTTACGAATCGTATGGGGTTGAATGTATTTTCCTCCATTCATCAAAATAGCATGTGCCGCCATGTTCTCTAATGGCGAGCAGACGAAGGTTGAACCGCCGATGGCATAGCCTAAATCGAATTGTGAGGCATCGACTTGCGAAAAATGGAAAGAGCGGATGTAATCGCTGACCGTTTGCCATCCGGCTTTATCAATGGCATCCTGCAAAGCCTGAATGGCAGGCGTATTGAGGGAGGCGGCAATCGCATAATCCAGCTTGACTTCACCATAGTATTGTCCGTTTGCATTTTTGATGACGACATCGGTACCGCGATAGCGGATCGGGCGATCAATAACGACATGGTCGCTGGCCCAGCCCAGATATTCAAAGGCAAGGGCATAATCCAGCCACGGCTTGACAGATGAGCCGGGCTGCTTATATTGACTGACGGCATGATTCAGCAGCATGGAACCGCCGCGGCCATAATTGCGCCCTCCGGCAATCGCCGTGATTTCACCATTTTGATTATTTTCCACGATGGAGCCGATTTCCATGAGCTCATCCGGGAAATGGATGCTTTCTTCCTTATCCGCCTGAATCGTATCCATGACGGTTTGAACAGAAGGGTCCATGGCTGTATAGATATCCATGGCGATGGAAAGAGGATCCTGCCCGCTGAGGTTTTGCGCTTCCAGAATGACCGTATCAATATAGGCCTGATAGGCATAGGCATCGCCGATTCCTCCCCTTGCCGCGTCATGCGGATCAATCAGCGTATCTTCAACCTTAACCATCTTTGCCAGCTTATATTCTTTATCGTTGATATAACCGTGGCGCTTCATTAAATATAAGACGGTGTTTCGCCGTGCGGTTGCCCGATCCAGAAAGTTATGCGGATCATAAGTGTGAGGGGAATTGATGATTCCGGCCAGCAGAGCGGCTTCCGGCAGATTCAGGCTTCCCGCTGACTTTCCATAGTAATATTCGGCCGCTTTTTCGACGCCGCGGATATTACCCGAGCCGCCGAAATTCATTTTATTGAGATACATTTCAAAAATTGCCTTTTTGTTGGACACTTTTTCAAGCTGTCTTGCCAGATCGATTTGCTGTACTTTATAGGTAATGGAACGGGAAGCGGTTTGTCCGGTTTCATCATTTTGAAAATAGGTCAGTTTTACCAGCTGCATGGTAAAGGTTGATCCGCCCGATAATCCCCGCCGATGCAGAAGTTTGTTTTTTACGTTATCCAATGCCGATTTGGTAAAACGCGGAATATCAAATCCGTCATGCTCAAAATAGCGACTGTCCTCAACGGAAAGAAAGGCATCAATCAACGATTCGCTGACCTGATTATAAGTAATATTTTCGCGCAGCTGCGTGCCGACGTCCGCAATCTGGTTGCCGTCTTTATCAAAGATATGCGAGCTTTCAAGAGAGAAGAAATCATCAAGCGAAAGCTTGGGCTCTTCTTTGATCATGTGCGCTAGTTTAAACGTACCGATCGTGGCGATGATCATTTCCGAAACGACAAAAAACAATAAGATCAGTGTCCACAGATTTTGTTTATTAATCGTCCGGCGCCGATGAGCCGTCGTTTTCCTTTTCGTCATTTTCGCTCTCCTTGAAAATATAGTATATCAATTACGGAAAGATAATCGATCGGGCAAAAATAGTTTCCCCTGATCAGATGACCATGTTGTTGGAACCAGCTGTATGGAATGGAACTGCGCGAACAGGAGCGAATATATTCCGTCAGCTCGCCGGCAACAACATAATAGGTTTCGTCGTAGGCGATAAAGCGAATCAATATAAATGCGATGGCGCCATGCCGGCCGACCGCCTCCAAGTGGCGTATCTGGTGCGGATGAATAGATTTGATCGGGAAGGAAGTTCGTGAACGACATTCCTTGGCCTCAAAGTCAATGTATTTGCCGCGATAGATGCCGTTATAGTCCGTTGTGCTGGGGACTTTAAAATACGCTTCCGTAATCCGTGCCGCTGAGCGGCGCGGATAGTTGACGTTGACAATGGTAATCGGCGTCGGTTTTTTATAAACCACGGCACGATCCAATTGACGATAGCGGTCGTTGGAACGATTGACGTCGCTTTCCAATGCCATGCCGCGATCGGATGCGGATATTTTGGCGGCGGCCGTCTGCTTTTCTTTCGTGATCACGCGTTTGATCTGTACCGGGTAATTAACCATGTTAAAATTATATCGTTTTCAGGTTAAAAATGAAAAAGCTTCGTCGGCATGCATTGCATGATGAAGCATAAACTGCAATAATAACAATTGCACAGGAAAGAGAATATGGCCGGAAAAGTGAATTTGGATATACAGTCCATTTTGGACAAGCAGTTCAACATTGATTTCAAGGGATACAATGCCGCGGAGGTAGATGGTTTCCTTGATTTGGTTATGGAAGATTATCAAACTTATCAGGATACGTTGAGCGAGCTGAATGAGAAGGTTTCGGAACTGGAACGGATCAATGCCTCTCTGCGTGCAAAATTGATTGAAGAAGAAGGAAGGACGAGGGCCATTCAGGCAAATCCGGCGACGTTGCCGTCAACTGCCGGAGTTGACATTCTCAAGCGGCTTTCGCGTCTGGAGGAGCAGGTCTTCGAAGATCATCGAACAGAAAATCGTTAACATTCGGGCAGCCGCTGGCTCAAAGGAGTTAGAGGAAAGTCCATGCTCGCACTGTCTGTGATGACAGTAGTGTTTGTGCAGGCCGAATACATAAGACCTGGCAGCCGCAAGGCTGACGGCGGGATATAAAGTCTAAAGGATGATGTTCCCATGATGGAATCCCCCAAGGTGTCACAGTGACGAAGTTCTGCGGGAAACCGCAGGAGTGGAACGCGATAAACCCCGCAAGCGAGAAATCCAAATTTGGTAGGAGAATCTTCAGATGCGAAACGAAGCGGAAGAAGGGAGCGCAAGCTCAGACAAATGACTGCCGCCGGCTAGCCGGAACAGAACATGGCTTACAGAGTGTGAACGTATCAGGGAGGAGAAATCCTCCCGTTCTGTTTTTTGCCACTGTGTTATACTGTTTTACGATAGTGCTAAGGAGAGCGAAATGATGAACTTGCCCAATCGTTTGACTATTTTACGCATTCTTCTGGTGCCGGTTGTCGTTCTGGTTTATATATTTCCGTATGCTCAATTCGGCCTTGAACCGCCGGTATATATGTTTGGCGGTGTTACAATTTCATTGATCAATCTGATCTGTCTGGTCATTTATGCGGTGGCCGCTTTGACAGATGCTTTGGACGGTTCCATTGCCCGCAAGCACAATATGATTACAACATTTGGCAAGTTTGCAGATCCGATTGCAGATAAGATGCTGACGACCACCATGTTTCTGTTGTTTATCAATCGCGGCATCATTTCTGTCGTACCGGTGATCATCATGATTTGCCGCGATATGGTCGTGGATGGCTGCCGTATGCTGGCGGCGACAAACGGAAAGGTCGTTTCGGCGCAGATGCTGGGCAAGGTAAAGACCGTTCTTCAGATGGTAACGATCATATTTATTTTATTGAACAATCTTCCATTTGAGCTTTGGGAATTGCCGGTGACGGATATTTTGCTGTGGTTTTCAGCCCTGGTTTCATTGGCGAGCGGAATCAGCTATTTTAATCAGATGAAAGCGGATATTTTAGAATCGAAATAGTGAAAAACCGACTATATATAAGATATGGGAGATTATAAGAAGATGGCAAAAGAAAAAACAGCGGAAGTGAAAGACAATAAAAAGGATCAGCTGCTGGAAGAAGCGTTGAAGACCATTGAAAAAGAATATGGAAAAGGTTCGATCATGCGGCTTGGTGATCGTGCGGATGTGTCGATTGATGCGATTTCTTCCGGGTCCTTGACGTTGGATGCGGCGCTGGGCATCGGCGGTTTTCCGAAAGGACGAATCATTGAGATCTATGGTCCGGAGTCTTCAGGGAAGACGACATTGGCCCTGCATGCCATTGCGGAATGTCAAAAAGCCGGCGGCCGGTGTGCATTTATTGATGCGGAAAATGCGATTGATCCGGTTTATGCCAAGCGCTTGGGGGTGGATATTGATGAACTGATTCTTTCCCAGCCGGATTCCGGAGAGCAGGCATTGGATATATGCGAAGTACTGATCAAGAGCGGCGCGGTTGATCTTGTCGTCATTGATTCGGTTGCGGCTTTAGTTCCGCAAGCGGAATTGGATGGTGAAATGGGTGATAGCTCAGTCGGCTTGCAGGCCCGGCTGATGTCGAAGGCAATGCGTAAGCTGGCCGGCGTCATGAACCATTCGGAGACGACCGCAATCTTTATTAACCAGCTGCGTGAGAAAGTCGGCGTTGTATATGGCAGCCCGGAAACGACGCCGGGAGGAAGAGCGTTAAAATTTTACGCCTCTGTTCGTCTGGAAGTTCGGCGTGCAGAAACCTTGAAAGATGGTCAGGAAGCATATGGAAATACCGTTAAGATCAAGGTTGTCAAAAATAAGGTGGCGCCTCCATTCCGTACCGCGGTAGTGACGATGATCTATGGGGAAGGAATTTCCCATGTGGATGAAATCATCAATCTCGCGGTGGAACACGATCTGTTGGATAAAGCCGGCGCATGGTTTTCTTATAAGGGAGAAAAAGTCGGACAAGGAGCAGCATCTGCCAGAAATTGGTTGAAGTCACATCCGGAAATTGATGCGGAATTGACGAAACAATTACGCGAGATTCTTTTTAATTCTAAAAAAGCGGAATAGCGAAAGGGGAATTATGCGCTCATATATCATAGCGACGGCTTCAACATGTGATCTTGATGCCCAATGGCTCAATGCGCATCATGTTCCGTTTATTTCCTATCCGTTCATTATGGATGGAAAAGAATATGCAGATGATTGTCAAAGCGAGACAAAAGAGATTGTCTATGCGAAAATGCGGCAGGGACATACGATAACGACATCCGCTATTTCGACTTTTGCTTATTACACGTTTTTTCAACGTCTGATGGAAAATGGAAGCGATGTCTTATATGTCGATATGTCGCGGGCCATTTCCTCTTCAATTTCCAATTGTGAAAAAGCGATTGAACAGATTCAAAAAGACTTCCCAGATCAGAAAATCATTTTTTTGGACAGCTATTGTATAACCGGGGGACTTGGCTTATTAATCAAGCAGCTCGTTCAACGGCATGAAGATGGTATGTCGCTGGAAGAGACTGCAGCTTGGGGCGAAGAGCACAAGCGGGAATATATTCATCGCTTTATGGTGGAAGACCTGCAATGGTTACAGCGCGGCGGCCGGTTATCAAACGCATCGGCGTTTGTCGGTTCTCTTTTAGCTATCAAGCCGATGCTTTATGTGACGGAAAGCGGAACGCTGGTTGCTTTTGATCGGGCGCATGGTCGGCGTCGATGTTTGCGGGCTTTATTGGAATCTGTACAGGCGGATATCGCTCCGTATACGGGAGATGAGGAAATAACGGTTATTTCTGCCGATGATCGTGAAGATTGTCAAAAGTTTATACAGGAAGTTCGAAATTTTTATCCCCAGCTGGCGAATGCGCATATTACGATTACCGATTTAGGACCGACAATATGCGCGCATGTAGGACCGGATTTTCTGGCGATTATATATCACGGTTTGAAACGTGTATTATAAGACGGTAGAACAGTATGTTTCATTAAGAAGCGGGATAAAGCTGCCGCTTCTTCGTTTTAGATCGGCCTTGTACCCAATAAAAGCCCTTTTTTGGATAAGAACGGAAGGATCGTGGTTCTTGTGAACCGCTCATTTTACAGATATAATTGACACGAGAGCAATCTCACTTTTGCCGGAGAAAATGGAGGAGAGGTTATGCGTAACATATATGCCATTTTAGCTGGTGTTGTCGGTATTGTAGTAGGAATCATCATCATGATGATTGCAGGAAAAGCAGGACTTGACCGCGCAAGAAACGAGGCCAAGACCATTCTGAAAGAGAGCAAGTCTAAAGCGGAAAACATCGTCAATCAGGCAAAAATTGACGGTAAACAGCAGGCTTTCGAGTTGAAGCGGCAGGCGGATCGCGAAATCAAATCGCGTGAAAATCGTATTCAGCAAACGGAAAATAAGCTGACGCGTGATTTAGATCGTCTAAGCTTGCGGGAAGAGACGTTGAACACGAAAGAAAAAAAGCTGGACGAAAAAGCAAAACTTGCAGATACGAAACTGGCGAACATCACAAAGATGGAAGCGGATTTACAAGAAAAGATCGACAGTCAGATTATGGTTCTGGAAAAAGTGGCGGAAATGAGTCAGGAAGATGCCAGACGGGAACTGATGGATATTGTGGCTAAAAAATGCGAAAAAGAAGTCGCCGTCTATTTGCATGAGCAGGATGAGCTGGCAAGCGAAAAAGCGGCGGATCAGGCGCGCAATATCATTGCCACAGCGATTCAGCGTTATTCTCAAGAGGAAACCATCGACCGCACCGTTTCGGTTGTGACGCTGCCGAATGAGGACATGAAGGGGAGAATTATCGGCCGTGAAGGACGAAATATCAAGGCGATTGAGCAGGCAACCGGCGTTGATCTGATCATTGATGATACCCCGGATGTGATTACGGTATCGTGCTTCAATCCGATTCGTCGTGAAATTGCCCGCCAGGCATTGGAAATCCTGATGAAAGATGGGCGTATTCAGCCGGGCCGAATTGAAGAGGTCGTTGAAAAAGTGACCCGCGAGCTGGATGAATCCATCATGAAGATTGGTGATGAAGCGGTTTTCCAGCTCGGTATCAATCGGATGCCGCGCGAGCTGACAAAGCTGCTTGGCCGTCTGCGTTATCGCTATAGCTATGGGCAGAATGTTCTGCAGCATTCGGCGGAAGTAGCGACTTTTGCCGGCATCATGGCCGCCGAACTGGGATTGAATCAACAGCTGGCAAAGCGTGCAGGTCTTCTGCATGATATCGGAAAAGCTGTTGATTTCGAGCAGGAAGGAAGTCATGTTGAACTGGGTGTCAGATTAGCGAAGAAATATGGGGAGAATGACATTGTCATCAATGCCATCGCCTCACATCATGGGGATGTTGAAGCAACGGATATCATTTCGGTTTTGGTTGCCGCTGCCGATACATTATCCGCCGCGCGTCCCGGGGCGCGTTATGAGTCCATGGAAAATTATATCGAGCGTCTTGAACAGCTGGAAAAGATTGCGGAAAGCTTTACCGGTGTGGAGAAAGCTTATGCGATTCAGGCGGGACGCGAAGTGCGCATTATGGTACAGCCGGAGAAGATGAGTGATGAAACGATGTACAAAGTGGCACATGATATTAAAGAACGTGTGGAAAATGAACTGACCTATCCGGGTCAGATTAAAATCACCTTGATCCGTGAAGTGCGGGTACAGGAGCTTGCACAATAAAGCAAGGAAATGCATCTTGAAATAAGACGCTTGCATCGGCAGGCGTCTTGTTCGTATATGGTGGAAACTGTTCAAGGTTGCCGAAATACAGCGATTCGGTTATCATTGGCAAACCGCAAAGACGAGTTTTATAATCCATAGCAGGAGGACAAAGAAATGCCAGTTCAGGTTGATAAGGATCTTTGCATCGGTTGCGGTGCTTGCACGGCAGTGTGTCCGGTTACAGCGCTGTCTTTAGATGAAGAGGGCAAATCGCAGTGTGATGAGGCGACATGCATTGACTGCCACACATGTATCGGTACATGCCCGGTATCTGCAATCTCTGAGAAGTAAATCAAAAGCGAGACCGGCCTTTGCCGGTTTTCTTTTTGTCTTTTTACACAGATCGGGTATAATAAAGCGGCCTTTTAAGGAGAATGCATGCCACGTAAGAATTATATATTGCCGGATCACGAACAGGAAAGACGGCGTCTTGGTACGGTTGAACGCACGCTTTTTCATTTAGACGAAGCTTTCAGAAAAATAGGAAAGGGAAAATCCTGTTTTATTCGTACCTATGGCTGTGCCGCCAATGTGCGAGATGGTGAAACGATTATGGGTATTTTGGCGGAAATGGGTTTTCGCCCTGCTCAGGATGAGAGAGAAGCGGATCTTCTGATCTTTAATACATGTGCGGTTCGACACAGCTCGGAGGAACATGTTTTCGGCGAGATCGGCGCTTTAAAACCACTGAAACAAGAACATCCCGAGAAAATTTTTGCGTTGTGCGGCTGCATGGCGCAGGAAGAAACGGTTGTACAGGCCATTCTAAAGACGTATACACAAATTGATCTTGTCTTTGGCACCCATAATATAGAACGATTGCCACAATTGTTGGCGGATGTCATGAAAGGCCGCCGAATGATTGAAGTGCGCAGTGATCAAGGCGGCATCATCGAAAGTCTGCCGATGCGTCGCCGTCAGGCTTTCAAAGGCTATGTCAACATTGCCTATGGGTGTGATAAATTTTGTACCTATTGTATCGTTCCTTATACAAGAGGTACGGAACGTTCGCGCTTAGAAACGTACATTTTGCAGGAAGTACGAGAATTTATGGAACGCGGCGGAAAAGAAGTCATGTTACTGGGGCAAAATGTCAATGCTTATGGAAAGGATCTGGGCATGACAGACGGCTTCACCGAGCTGTTGAAACATGTTTCGGAAACGGGAATTGCCCGCATTCGCTTTGACTCTTCCCACCCGCGGGATTATTCGGTAACGACAATTGAAGCCATGCGCGATTATCCTAATATCATGCCGAGTCTGCATCTGGCTGTACAGTCAGGGTCAAACAACGTGTTAAAGCGCATGAACCGCGGCTATACGGCAGAACATTATTTATCCTTGGTGGAACAGATGAAGACGATGATTCCGACCATGACGTTCAGCACGGATCTGATTGTCGGTTTTCCGCAGGAAACCGATGCGGATTTTGCGCAAACCGTAAAGCTGGTTGACACTTGCCGCTTCGATCAGGTTTATTCATTTATTTATTCTCCGCGCGAAGGGACGCCGGCCGCTATGATGAAAGATGATGTACCGCTGTCTGTCAAACAAGAGCGCTTACAGATCTTAAATCAACATATCAATTACTGGGCGCATGAAAACAATCAGGCCTATATTCATCAGGATCTGGAGGTTTTATGTGAAGGGCCTTCAAAAAAGAATCCGGATATTTTAGCGGGATATAGCCGTGAGTTCAAGCTGGTTAATTTTCGCGGTCAAAATATTCAGGCGGGGGATATCGTGAAGGTTCATATTGAACAGGCAAAGTCATTTTCGTTAGACGGTAAAGCGGTGTAGTATAATAGCAATAGTTGTTCATGTGTAATCAAATTGGGAGGCGTGACATGAGTAAAATTCGTTTTTTTGCCTTAGGCGGTCTTGATGAAGATGGCAAAAATATGTATGTCATTGAAAATAATGAAGACATTTTTGTGATTGAATGCGGGCTTCGCTATCCGCAGGATGAAAATCTGGGAATAGAGTGTATTATTCCCAATTTTCAATATCTGGTTGAGAATCAAAAGCGCATCAAGGGCATTTTTATCACCCATGGACATGATGATGTCATGGGCGGTTTACCTTTTTTAATGAAACAGATTAAAGCGCCGATTTACATGGCGCCGTTGACGGCACGCATGTTTGAGAGACAGGCCAAAAAGGTCGGCTTATCAGATTTGAATATCCAGCGCGTGCGCCGCGGCTCCAATTTCAAGATTGGGGATACGGAAATCCGCACCTTTGGAACGACACAGTCCATCGCGGACGGATTCGGTCTGGCTATACGGACAGAGGACGGATATATCGTCTACTCATCCGAATTTATCGTGGATTATGATGTGAAAAAAGAAGCGTTCAAGTTTGATATCAATGCGATTACGGAATTAGGCTCAAGGGGTATTCTGGCGTTGTTGACCGAGTCCGTCGGTTCGACGCGCCCGGGCCATTCTTCACCCAATCATCGCATTACCGCACAGCTTGAACCGGTATTTGAAGAGGCTAAAGGCCGCATTGTCGTTACCACATATTCACAGAATCTGTATCGCGTCATTGAGATTATTGAACTGGCGAGTCATTTTAACCGTAAGATCATGATTTATGATGAAGAATTGCGTCATCTGATGAAAGATATGGCTGAGCTTGGCTATTATCGGATGCCGGCTGGATTGGAGATTATTCCATCTTCTTTTACAAATGAAATGGAAAATGTCGTCGTATTGATCGGCGGCAACGGTTCCACGATTTTCCGTAAAGTGCATAAGATCGCGGCCCGGGAAGACAGCGTGATTCAATTGCGCAAGAGCGATACTGTAGTCGTAGCTTCTCCGGCTGTTCCGGGAACGGAAAAAGAAGAGGCGCAGATGGAAGACGATCTTTATAAAGAAACATCGAATGTTTTTGCCTTGGATGCTCGCCGCACCTTTTCCATGCATGCATCAATTGAAGATCTGAAGATGATGATTTATCTTTTGAATCCGCAATACTATATACCGGTCAAGGGAGAATATCGGCAATTGATATCCAACGCTAATATCGCCTTGGATATGGGATATCCGGCCAATAATATCATTGTGCTGGAAAACGGTCAGGCCGCGACAATTGAAAATGGGCAGCTGGCTCGTCAATATGACACGATATTGTGCGATGATGTTATGGTATCCGGTTCAGATTCGCTGGATGCGCAGGGAATGGTTTTGAAAGATCGGGAACTGTTGTCTACGGAAGGGGCAATCGTAGTCGGCGTGGTTATCAATCATTCCACGAAAGAGATTATCGGGGGACCGGATGTGCAGAGTCGCGGTGTCATTTATCTGAAAGATGCAGACTATATCATTCAGGAAGTCGGAAATATTATTGAAAAAACAATTACGGAGGCGGTAAAAGAAGGCCGCTACAATAATATGGATTGTCGTGCGGAGGCAAGGGATAAGATTGCCCGTTATATTTTAAAGGCCACCGGAAAACGGCCGATGATTTTACCGGCGATTGTAGAAATCAATGTAGCCGATTAAGGCGGTAAAGGGAATGGCGCGAAAGAAAACAGCAACAAATCGCAGACGAAAAACCAAAGAGGAAGCGCGTCGTGACAGCGAATTGAAAGATTGGATTGAAATTGTTCTGCTGGTTACGGTGACGATTATTGCATATACAAAGATGGGGGTTGTCGGTATTTTCCTCAATCGTCTTTGTAATTATCTTTTCGGCAGTGTTTATGCGCTTGTTCTGGCAGTGATCATCGGGCAGATACTGATTACGATGGTGAATCGAAGAAGCGGAAATACTTCAAGCAAAAATCCGATTGCCATTTATCTGATTTTGATTGCCGTTCTTTTGAGTTGTTCATATGCCGTAAATAAAGATTCCGGTATCAAAGGTTTTGCGCTGTTGCAACAATATGGTGAAGAAACGCCGAACCTTTTCAGCGGTACCTCAAAGATGATTGTCGGCGGCGGTATTTTAGGGAGCCTGCTATTGAGTCTGAGTACTTATGCACTGGACTATAGCGGAACGCTTTTGATCATTGTGGTTCTTTTTGTGATTGCGGCATTGTTATTGGTCAGTTTGGAGGTGTATAAACAGGCCTTTCGGACGATAAGAGATTATTTTTCGACAACGGAAGAATATGTGGATGATGACAATGAAGATGAGGAATTTACCGAGCCGCTTGAAGAAACACAGGAAATCAAGGCCTCGTCCCATCATTCATTTTGGAGTTTTTTCAAGAAGAAACATCATCATGAAGAAGAGGAAGATCCAAAGCAAATGGTGCCTGTTTCCATGACGAATATTCTGGCGGACGATTGCGGGGGGAAAGAGCCGGATGGTGAAAAAACGGAACGATCAGCGATTGACATTCGAGCGGATGAAGCGGATATTGAGGTGAAAAATGATGTGCATATCGGTCCGTATGATCTTCCGGGTGTTGTCGCCAAAGCGATTGCGGAGGAAGGCGATTCGATTTTTATTCATGTGGAAGATCTGATTGATCGAACGCAGACCTTCGCATTACCGCCCGCATCCGAAAGCAGTCGTTATATCAGTGAGAAAACAGAAATTCCTTCGCCGGATCAGTCCTGTGATACCAAAAGATATGAACCACTGAAAGAGGATACGAAGCAGAAATTTGCAAATGGCATGAAAAGAAATCGACCGTATCAGCTGCCGCCGGTGCGGTTATTGGATCCATTGCCATTGAAGGATCGAAATGATCCCAATAAGACTGCCGCCGTTCAAAAAGGGGAGCAGTTGATTCAGGTATTGCAGAATTTTGACATTGAAACGCGCTTGATTGATACGCATATCGGGCCGGCGGTTACAAAATTTGAAATCCGTCCGGATGCGAATGTGAAAGTATCTCGTATCTTAGGCCTTGCGGATGATATCAAGATGCAGTTAGCAGTGCGGGATGTTCGGATTGAAGCGCCGATCCCGGGGCATAACGCGGTCGGAATTGAGATTCCCAACGTCAAAGCCGTACCTGTTAAAATGCGCGAATTATTGGCGAAAATTCCTGAAAAAGAGAAAAACCAGCCTTTGCTTGTTATGTTGGGAAAAGATCTCATGGGAAACAGCATAACCTGCCATCTGGATAAAATGCCGCATCTGCTTATCGCCGGGGCAACCGGATCGGGTAAATCCGTATGCATCAATTCCATTATCATTTCATTGTTGCTACGAACCAAGCCGGATGATGTAAAGCTTTTGCTGATTGATCCGAAAAAAGTGGAATTTACGCCATATCAGAAAATTCCACATCTGATCGGCAAGGTGATCAATGATCCACTGCAGGCGAATAATGCGCTGAAAGTAATCGTCAAGATCATGGAAGAACGGTATGATGTATTTGCTAAGTCCGGAGTCCGTAATATTCAGGGATTTAATCACATGGCAGATACCTTTCCCCATCAATCGGAGCAAGATTCACCGAAACCGAAAAAGATGCCGTACATTGTTGTTATCATTGATGAGATGGCCGATCTGATGGCGGTTGCCGGAAAAGAAGTAGAAGGCAGTATTCAACGCATTACACAGTTGGCGCGGGCGGCTGGAATTCATCTGATCGTCGCAACGCAACGGCCCAGCGTGGATGTAATTACGGGTGTTATCAAGGCCAATATTCCAAGTCGTATTGCTTTTGCCGTTTCCAGTATGATTGATTCCAAGACGATTTTGGATCATGGGGGTGCTGAGCGATTGCTTGGCAACGGCGATATGCTGTATATGCCGATCGGTGCCAATGCACCGGTTCGGGTACAGGGTGTTTTTGTAACGGATGAAGAAGTACACCACATTACGGAATTTGTCGCCGATGAAGCGGTGCCGATGTATGATGATGCGTTTATTCGTCTGGAAGGTGTCAATGATGAAGACGGAATCGGCGCCATCAGTACAATAGCGGAAGACCCTCTATTTGAAGAGGCAAAAAATTATGTCATTCGCATGCAGCGGGCTTCGACCTCATTACTGCAAAGACATTTTGGAATCGGCTATAATCGTGCCGCACGTATGATTGATCTTTTAGAAGAACAGGAAATCATCGGCCCGGCGCAAGGAGCCAAACCGCGGAATGTTCTGGTGAAAGGGGATGTATCCGGTGCGGAATAAAGTTGAAGCATTCATCTTGACATTTTCACGGAGTTAGCTAAGACTAATAAGAGAAAGAGAGAGCCGGAGATGAATACTTCAACCTGGATTGTATTAGGAGTGATTTTGGTGCTTCTGGTATTGAGCATCCGTTCAATATTGACGCATGGCGCGTCCGATTGTTCCGGGTGCGGCGCCGAAGGATTTTGTCACCATTCCTGTGCGGATTTAAAAAAAGATTTGAAACGTGCACGGCACGATATGACACAGCAATAAAAACCGCCTTATAGAGAGGCGGTCAATGGCGTAAACCCAAAATAAAGGTCTACGCCTTTTCTTTTGCGCTGAG
>CAUTVM010000040.1:0-15671 GCA_963541855.1 uncultured Erysipelotrichaceae bacterium | reverse complement strand
CTGGGAGATTTCGCGAAATTACGCTATACTTTTCGCATATGAAACTACTGTGCCCGATCTGTTGTGAACCTTTGACAAAAATAAATCACGTCGCCGCATGTCCAAATAATCATTGTTTTGATTATGCACGACATGATGCTTATTTAAATTTATTTCTTAAGCAAAGCGTCGCACATGGCGATAACAAAATCATGGTACAGGCGCGAACCGCTTTTCTAAATACAGGTTCATACGCCTTTTTGCGCGATGAATTGAACCGTCAAATCAATCGCCTGCATCCCGAAACACTCGTTGATCTGGGATGTGGGGAGGGATACTATACAAGAGCTTTCTCTGCACCAGAGAAGTATGGCTTTGATCTTTCAAAAGAAGCCCTGAAACATGCCGGCAATATGGATCCATCCACTGCTTATGTGGTCGCCTCTATCTTTCATTTGCCCTTGCCGGATACATGCGCAGATGTTGCCGTAACCTGCTTTGCACCGGCTGCCATGCAGGAAACTGAACGCATTCTGAAAGCGGGCGGCAGTTTCTTATTCGTCACGCCGGGTCCGCGTCATCTTTGGGAAATGAAAAAAATTTTATACGACATGCCTTATGAAAATGAACAGAAAAATCCGGAAACAAGCTTACAGTTAATAAAAAGCCTATGCCTTTTTGATCACTTCACTATCGGTAAAGATCAGATCTTGAATCTGTTTGCCATGACGCCTTATGCACATCGTACCCCAAAAGAAGCCGTGAGGCGGTTGGAAAACGTATCTGATTTGTCATTGACTGCGGAGTTTGTTATCCGTCTTTATCAGAAATAAAATATATTCATAAAAGAGGTCGCTTATGTACTATCCCCGTTTTTTAGAAGCACATGATACCATCGGTATCTGTGCCCCCAGCGCCGGCGTCGGGCGCAACATAAAGTTATTTGAAGATTCGCTGCATATTTTGAAAGCGCATGGTTTTCATATCTATGAAACCAAACATGTTCGCGTGAATAACTTGCGTGGCGGAACGGCGGCGGAAAGAGCTGCGGAAGTCAATGAATTATTTCGCCGTGATGATATTCGCGTCCTCATGGCTGCTGCCGGCGGCGATTTTCTCCTGGAAATTCTACCGATGCTGGATTGGGAGATGATCATTCAACATCCTAAATGGTTTTTGGGAGCTTCTGATCCGACAAGTATTTTGTTCCCGCTTACAACCGTATATGATATCGCTTCTTTGTACGGATATAATGCGGCCGGCTTTCAACAAGTACCGCCTTCTATCAATCCCCAAAACTGCCTTTCCTTTTTAAAAGGACAGCTGCCGATTCAGCAGAATTCTTCCATGCACGCAAAATTCAGCCGTTATGCAAAAGAATATTGCGGCTTTGATACTCCCACTTTATATCAAGCTTCCGCAAATGAACTGCATCTTTCGGGGCGCTGTATCGGCGGATGCATTGAAGTCATTAAAGATCTGATGCTTACACCTTATGAAGATGTGCTCGGTTTTATCGACCGCTATCAAAGTGATAAAATTCTCTGGTATTTTGATGTCTATGCATGGAGTGCCGAAAATCTGTATCGCACATTATTGCAAATGCGCTATGCCGGCTGGTTTCACCGCTGCGCAGGTATCATGTTTGGCCGCGTGCTGTATCCATCGTCTGAAACCGGCATGACCTATGCGGAAGCAATCATGAAAGCGCTGGATGATATTCCGTATATTTATGACATGGACATCGGTCATACATTACCTGCTTTTACATTAATGAATGGGGCAATCGCACACGTGGATTACCATAATGGAGCATGTTCCCTTTGCTTTGAGAGAAAATAAGGTTGCCAACCGCATAAACCGTGTTAAAATATTCCTGCTGTAGATGGGGCTGTAGCTCAGCTGGGAGAGCGCCTGGTTCGCAATCAGGAGGTCAGGAGTTCGATCCTCCCCAGCTCCACCAATTACATTTAAAGCTCTATTTTTAGGGCTTTTTATTTTTATCGAGAAGATTTTGAGAAGATTTTTCAATAATTTTCAGCATTTCATCATTATTTTTTTGAAGAAGATGCGTATATACTTGCATGATTAGCGGCAGTAAAAATGCATTCCTTAACATCTTTTGATATTGCCCAGGAAGATGTACGAGATTTTGCATCAGGAATTTATGCTGAAATACAGAACTTATGCAGTTTCATAAGAGCGACGATATCAAGTGGAGATCCGCTCGCGATAATTTTCTTCATGAAGCATAACGAAGCCTGCCGCCATTACATCTGTATCACAGAAGACATCCGGCAAACAATATTGCGCGTTCATTAAAAAACCTGTCGATCCTCTTACAGACCAACAGGTTCAAAACGACAGACAAGCCGTCTCGATTTATCATTACTTAACGGAATCTTTGAGAGTCTTGGAAGCCTTAAAAGCCGGAACTTTAGTTGCCTTGATCTTAATCTTTTCTTTCGTCTGCGGATTGATACCCGTGCGTGCGGCTCTCTTCTTGATCGTGAACTTTCCGAAACCGTTGATATCAACAGTACCGCCCTTCTTCAATGTTTTAACTGCTTCATCAAACACGTAGTTGACAATTTCCGCAGCTGCCTTCTTGGTCAGCTCATGCTTTGCAGCGACGTCCTCAGCAAGCGACTTCTTTGTAAGAATCTTAACTTCCTTTGCCATAATGATTACTTTTCTCCTTATAATGTGTCATTTCTGACACTATTAATGTAGTATCGCCGGCCCATAAAAGCAACAAAAAACCGCATATATAACGGTTTTTTTTACTTATTTATCTGTTTTTACGCTTTTTCTCATAAAATGATCTACTTTTTCACCTGCATAATCTTGAAAACATCATTTTTAACGATTGTCTTTATACATGCGTTGAAGTGCAGAAACATATATTCCCGCAAGCTTTGCATATCCATCCTGATTCGCCCATGTATCGACATCCGATGCATTCGTCACATAAATCTGCCGGATAACAATCGCCGGGCATACGGTCTTTTGCAATATTGCAAACGTATCTTCCTGATAATCCGTTGTATCCGAAGAATCTACAATATGAGGCTGAAAAACATCATTGCCGATCGGCTTGTAATAATAATAGTCGACAGGCGCCTCGATACCCGCCTCTTTAAAACATTCCTGCATGATAGATGCAAATTTTAAACTGTCCACATTGCTTTTTTTAGACGGAATATCAGCATAAATAACCGTCCCCTTTTTCTCAGCATCCATTGAACTTCCATCACATGCTATGCTGATCAATATATCCGGTTTCGCCTCATTGACAGCTTCAACTCGTCTCTTCACACTTGCCTCCTGATCAGCCGCATGTGTACGTATGACGGCAAAATGAGGATCTTTCTTTAATTCCGCTTCAATCGCATCAATCACTTTGCCGGTAAACTCGCCTTCATTGATCAATCCCTGCATTCCATATGCATCACTGTCATGCGCCGCATCCAAGGCGACCACAATAGCCGTATCGGAACGCTTGGCGCCATGCTTATAAATACCGGTAACGATCAGTACTGCCGCAAGTAATATAACGGCAACTTTTAACAGGAAAACAGTTGCATCCTTTTTCCCCTTGCGATGAGGCCGTCTGTTTTTTTTGAATGGCATCGACTTTTGATGCTGCGGCTTTTCCGTCACCTTACCTGCCCTCCATTTCTTCCAGACGTACATCCGATCCGATTCGATCCAGAATCAATTGCATCAATACTTCCATCTTTCCACCCTCATGATAATCGGCCGCAGCCATGAAATCCGCACGCCCTTCTTGCAATAAACGCATGGCAATCGGTGATGGCTTCTCCATTTTGGGATTATACACAACAACCGATTTGCCGCCATACTCCTTGACCAGCCGCATGCATGGTACGTCCGTCATGCCATCGCCAACATAGATCATACGCGAAAAAGGAATCGGCCGATGCTGAAAAGGAACCCACGTGTTCAAATCCTCATCATCCGACTCATCTAAAACCTGCTTGTTAATGCGAAAAATATACTGTGTCTTCGTCGTATAATTGACGATCACTGCCGGCCATTGCGCGATTTTGTTTTCATCATAATAATAACGACATGCATATATTTTACGAAAAGCATGGGCAATCGAAGAATTCTGAATAATTTCCCGCATACCGGATGAGATCACATAATGCTCCACTTCCAGTCCCTGCTTTCGACCATATGCATTGATACGCTCAAACCAAGTCTCCACCCCCGGATACAGCTCTATAGCATGCCCGACCTGAGCAAAGTCGTGTTCATGCAGCGGATGATTCTGCATATCGAATTTCTGTTTCAGCAAATATAAGTAAGCCGCGACCGGATCCATCTTCTGCTTGGCGGCAAGCCGTGTAACCTCTTGCCAGAAGACTTTCGGCTCTTTATAGCCAAGAGAAGGAATCAGGCTGTATTCCTGCATATCCTTTGTGCAAAGCGTTTTATCAAAATCATAGAGAATTGCTGTCTTCTTCATTGTTTTCTCTTTCATTGAAGCCTTTTATGCCATAACACGATCTTTTTTTTAAATTTCAAGCAGACGACAAAGACCTTCAACATAAATCTCCGCCTGCAACAGCAATTCATCAATCCGTACCCACTCATCTACATCATGAATGTGATAATCGTTACCCGGAAAAGCACAGCCGAAAGCAATCGTATTGTGAATTTCCTTAGCATAAGTCCCTCCGCCAATGACTAGCGGCTGATGTTCATGATCGCCTGTCATATCGGCATACGCCCCCGCCAGACAAGAAACTAAAGGCGAATCCAGCGGAAAGAATAACGGCTCTACCGTGCTGTTGATATGAATACTTCCATTTTCATCTTCCAGATGCTCTTCCATGGCCTTCAAAACCTGACGAGCGCTCATCGTAACCGGAAAGCGAATATCAATTGATCCTTCGATCACACCATCATGCATGGTGATCATACCGTTATTCAAAGTCAACTCCCCATAATCATCCTGCAAAAGCGTTCCACATAAAGAGGCTCCATTTGTTTCCACACCGAAATGATCAGTATAAAATTCTACAAACGGATCCTGCAATCCGGCGGAACGCAAAGCCGCAAACAAATGCGAAATCGCATTGATTCCCTGCTTCGGCAATGAAGCATGCGCCGCTTTTCCAAAAACAGTAATATCCGCCGTTTCTTCATTTTCTTTCAATTCATACCGCACATCATTATTATTAAAATAATCAGATAACTTTTTATTCGAGAATGTATTTTTATCAACGGTACATGTTACCTTGGCACAGACGATATTGCGCGCCGCCCCCCCTTGAATAGACCGAATACTCGTCTCTTTGGAGCGATATGTCGCCGAAATCATGCCTTTCTCTCCATGAATAGCCGGAAAATCTCCATCCGGCGTAAAGCCCAGATCAACGTGGCCTTCTTTTTCAACATAATACTGAAGACCTCTGGAACCGGTCTCCTCATTTGTTCCCATAATCAAACGAATACGCTTCTTTAGCGGAATACCCGCATCCTTGATCACATTCAAGGCGATCATGCTGGCTACAACCGCTCCTTTATCATCGCTGACCCCGCGACCGTATAAAACCCCATCTTTTTCCGTCATATTAAACGGATCATACGTCCAGCCATCTGCTTTATCTGCCGGCACGACATCAAGATGCCCGACAACACCGATCAGTTTTTCCCCTTCACCGATTTCAGCATAGCCGGCATAATGATCCAGATTCACCGTTTTAAAACCATCTGCCCGCAGCATTTCCAAAGCCGTATCCAGCGCTTTTGCCGGCTGCGCGCCAAATGGCGCATCTGCTTGTGCCTCACCTTGTACAGACGCAATAGCCACTAACGCCGAAAGACGATGCAGCAATTCCTCTCGATATCCTTCTACACGACTTTTAATCGCTTCACGATTCATACGTTATTTCCCTCCTTCATCCAACGGCATGCGAACCCTAAGTCCGATCGGACAATGATCGCTGCCCTCTACATGGGTATAGATCATGCTGTCTTCCACATATTCCATCAAGCGCCCGCTGACAATGAAATAATCAATCCGCCAGCCGATATTCTTACTTCGCGCCTGGAAGCGATAGCTCCACCAGCTATATTCTACCTTTTCCGGATAAAGTACGCGATAGGTATCCTTAAATCCGGCGGCCAGCAGCTGTGAAAACTTTTCACGCTCCTCATCGGAAAAGCCGGCATTATGGTGATTGAGTGACGGATTGCGCAGATCAATTTCCTCATGCGCTACATTCAGATCACCCGTATAAATAACCGGTTTACGTGTATCCAGTTTTTTTAAATGTGCTCGCAGGTGATCTTCCCATTCCATTCTGAACGATAAGCGCACCAATCCTTCCTTTGCATTCGGTACGTAGGCCGCCACAAACCAATATTCCGGAAATTCCAACGTGATAACTCGCCCTTCTTTCGTGCTGTCCCCGGGGATATCATAAAGAACATGCAGCGGTTCTTGACGTGTATAAATCATCGTTCCGCTGTATCCTTTACGCTGTGCCGGATTGATATATTGATGGTAACCGGAAAACTGCAGATCCTTTGGCAGCTGATCAGCGGTCATCTTGATTTCTTCCAAGGCGAAAATATCCGCGTTTTCTTTTTGAAAAAAATCTGCAAATCCCTTTTTAGCGACCGCTCTTAATCCATTTACATTCCAGTTGATACATTTCAACGTTCGATTTTTGCGGTTGCAGCCTTCAACCATGTTCTCACCTTTCCTTTGACAAGCGGAGAAATCTCCTGATAAACCATAGCATGATAGGCATTCAAAACTTCCAGTTCTTCCTCATTCAACAAAGAAATATCAATCGCATCCCGTTCATATGGCGCAAGTGTCATGGCCTCAAAAGCCAGAAACTGTCCGTAGAAATTCTTTTTTCCCTTAACAACAAGCAGATCATTCTCAATGCGGATGCCCAATTGATTCGGTATATATACTCCCGGCTCATCCGTGACGATCATCCCCGGGCACAAAACAGAAGAAGTATGCCGTTTGTCCGGTAACCCCATACGAATGCCATGGGGACCTTCATGAACACTCAACACATATCCGATGCCATGACCGGTTCCGCATTGATAATCCAGATCAATATTCCACAATGGACGACGCGCTAAAATATCCAGATTATTGCCGGTTGTTCCATATAAGAAACGAGCTGCCATCAGATCCAGATGGCCTTTCAATACCAGTGTATAGTATTTCTTTTCCTCTCTGGTCAAAGGCCCCAAGGCAATTGTACGCGTAATATCCGTCGTGCCATCCAGATATGTTCCCCCCGAGTCGACCAGCAGAAAACCACGCGGTTTTGTTTCGGAAAATTTTTCCGGCGTTGCTTGATAATGCATCATCGCCGCATTTGGTCCATAAGCCGAAATCGTAGGAAATGAAAGTTCAACAAATCCCGGCTGCTCTTGCCGACAATGATCCAGATATTGCGCTGCCGAAAGTTCCGTCAATTCCGGATCAGCCCGATGTTCCTTGACCCAGTACAAAAACTTTGCGACCGCCGCGCCATCTTTCTTCTGCGCATGATGCAGGCAGCGAATTTCCGTCGCATTTTTTATCGCTCTGAACAAAGTGATCGGTGAAGCGTGATTCAATATACGATTACTTGGGTCAATATGAGCATACAGACCGGCGCTCAGCGTAGAAAGATCGGCCCAGATCGTCATCTGTCTAAAACGCATCAGATCATGCGCAAGATAGTCATAGCCTCTTACACGAATGCCGTTTTTCTTAAAATATGCTGCCACTTTCGGACTGATCTTTTTTTTATTTACATAATACAAAACCTGCTTTGCGGTAACCATGGCAAATGCATATGTAACTGGCGTACAGGCAATGTCATTGCCCCGCACATTCAACATCCAGCATGGATCTTCCAGGCTTGTCAAAACCAATACATCCGCATGCTTTTCCTTCATGGCTTGACGAACTCGTTCAATCCGCTCGCGAGCCGTTTCACCGGTATATTTTGCCGGCAAAATCCAAAGGGGCTCCAAAGGCATCCGGGGCCGTTCTTTTCCCCATACTTCTTCCACCAGATCTTCCGTCATATGAATGTGTGCATTTTTTGCCTTTAGAGCCTGTGTCAGATTTTGCACAAAAGCGGCTGAAACCACCTTTCCGTCAAAACCAAGTCTTCCATTTGCCGGCGTATGGGCAAGCAGATAATCCATCGGATCCGGAATGCCTTCCTGACGCAGGCGCATCAACGTAACGCCTGTCCCTTTCAGTTCCTTTTCAGCCTGAGTAAAATAACGGCCGTCCGTCCAAAGGCCCGCAAAATCAGCAGTCACAATCAGGCAGCCAAACTCCCCGGTAAATCCGGACATATAGCTCTTGCTTTGAAAATGCGCGGCCGTATACTCTTGTGAAAGATGGTCATCCTCATTCGGTACATAATAGATATCAATCTTCTTTTCCTTCATCAGGCGGCGAAGTACCGCAATCCGTTCATTTATTACTTTCATATTTTTCCCTCTAATGGGATTATTATACAAGGAAACACACGGCGCGGTTTATCTTAAGCCTGAAATGGAGACACAGATATGCCTGAAAATGAAATTGTCTATCAGATCTATCCTTTGGGATTATGTGGAGCACCCTATGAAAACGACGGACTTCTCGTGCATCGTATCCGGCGGATTCAACAATGGATTATGCATTTAAAAAAACTTCATATCACGACCGTACTGTTCAATCCCCTCATGCAAAGCATGACCCACGGTTATGATACGATCGACTTTGAAACTGTAGACGCCCGTCTTGGCGACCAACAAGATCTGCAGCAACTATGCAATGCCTTGCATGAAGCGAATATCCGCGTGTGGTTCGACGGTGTTTTTAATCATGTCGGACGTGCATTCAAGCCCTTTCAGGATGTTCTGGCTAACCGTAAGGAAAGTATCTTCCGCGATTGGTTTTATATTGACTTTCAAGCAAAAGATGCGGCAGATGGATTTTCCTATGCCGATTGGGAAGGCCATCATGAACTGGTACGCCTGAATCTGCAAAATCCTGCCGTCCGATCTTATTTATTTTCTGTTGTTGATCATTGGCTGAAGACCTATTCTATCGACGGACTGCGTCTGGATGTCGCCTATTGTCTGGATGCGCATTTTCTTTGTGATCTTCAGCATCATATCAAAACCATACGCCCGGATTTCATGCTGGTGGGAGAATGTATTCACGGCGATTACAATCGGCTTTTATCTGTTATGGACGCCGTGACCAATTATGAATGTTTCAAAGGTTTATGGTCCTCTTTCAACACGCATAACCTCTTTGAAATCGGTTATTCTCTACATCGCCAATTTGGAAATGAGCCATGGTGTCTTTACACAAAGAAACGTCTGCTTTCTTTTGCGGATAATCATGACGTAACACGGCTGGCTTCTCAATTACAGGATGCCCGCGATCTTCCTTTAGCCTACAGTCTGCTTATCGCCATGCCCGGTATCCCGGCATATTACTATGGCAGTGAATGGGGAATATGTGGCCATAAGGAAATGGGGAATGATCATGACCTGCGTCCGGCAATTGAAAGACCGCAATGGAACGCATTAACCGACACCATCGCCGCTTTAAATCAATTACGCTCCATGCATGCGGCTTTGCAGAAAGGAAATTATCAGGAATTTTGTAAGCGAAATGAGCAATGGGGATTTTTGCGGCAAACGGATCAAGAAACTATTTTATATCTGTTGAACTGTGCCGATGAGGCGGCAGAATTTGAATTGCCAAAAGCCAATTCCATCATTGATCTTTGCCACAACACGCCAATAAAATCAGGACCTTTTAAAATTCCGGCAAAAGAATTTCTTTTTCTGCAGCTGCAATAAGATCCGCCAATGGACGATCCAGTGGAATGGATACTTTCAGGCGGACGGACGTAAACGGAGAAAGACAGCGGATGGACGTACATTGCAAAGCGATCCGCTTGAAGGATGATTTTGAACCATACAATGTATCTCCCAGTAAAGGATGTCCGATGGCTTTCATATGTGCGCGTATCTGATGGGTACGACCGGTTTCGATGCGCATCTGAACATGCGCAAATGTATGCAATTGTCGAACTACACAATAGTGTGTGCAGGCGAAAGCGCCATCCGCTTTTACGGTAAAAATTCTTTCCTTTTCCTGTTTCCCCAAGGGCAGTGAAATAATACCGGAATTCTTTTTAAACTGCCCCTGTGCCAAAGCGTCGTATGTTTTACAAAAAAGTCCCTGTTTTCTCTGGAGCCAAAGACGCGCGGCTGCCGGTTGATTTTTAGCAAACAGCACAAGTCCGGACACTTCTTTATCCAATCGCCCAATCATGCGTATTCGGCAATTTTCATGCTTTTGCTGTAAATAAGCTTGAATCATCGTTCCAAGCGAATCGGTTAAATGCCCATGTGAAGGATGCACCGGGATATGGGGCGGTTTATAGACAACCAGCATATCTTCATCTTCATACCGTATCCATTGTATCGGCAGTGTCGATGCGGCAATAGGCGCATCGACCGGCGCATCAGGCGGGAAAACAATTTCCAGATCATCACCGGGTGTAATTGGCTCATTGACGTATACCGATTTGCCGTTTTTGCAAATCTCTCCTTGAAATTTCAAACGTGAAATTTCATGTGCCCGCAGATGCATGATATGAAAAAGAGCACCTTTCACCGTATGTTTTGTAAAGGTGCTTAAATCTTGATCACATATATGCAAGCGCAGGCGCTTTTCCATATCGTATCCAAAAATGTTCAGGCTTCATCAATCCGCATGCGCAGATAACTGTAAATGAATCCATCCAGATCGCCATCCATGACGCCCTGAATATTTCCAGCCTCATAACCTGTTCGTAAATCTTTGACCATTGTATAGGGCTGAAAGACATAGGAACGGATCTGTGAACCCCATTCATTCGCCTTTACTTCTCCTTTGATAGCGGCCATCTTTTCTTCCTGCTCTTTGATTTTTAATTGCAGCAGCTTGGATTTCAGCATGTTCAGACACTGCTCACGGTTTTGTAATTGCGATCTTTGCGTCTGACAGAAGACGACAATACCGGTTGGCTTATGCGTCATGCGCACAGCGGAATCCGTCTTATTGATGTGCTGTCCGCCGGCACCGGAAGAACGCATGGTGATCACATCCAAATCCTTTTCGTCAATGGTAATATCCGTATCATCTTCAAATTCGGGCATGACTTCCACGGACGCAAAGCTGGTGTGCCGGCGAGCATTGGCATCAAACGGAGAAATGCGAACCAGTCGATGAACGCCGCTTTCCGACTTGAGATAACCATATGCCATTGGTCCGTCAATCTTGATGGAGCAAGATTTCATCCCGGCTTCTTCTCCTTCCTGATAATCAAGAAGGGTAATTTTGTATCCTTTTCTCTCCGCATAGCGCGTATACATTCGATACAGCATGCCGGCCCAATCCATCGCTTCCGTACCGCCGGCTCCCGGATGAATTTCCATAATGACGCTGTGATCATCATATGGACCGGATAAAAGCACTTGAATTTCAAAGGCTTCAAACTGCTTCATCACTTCCGCATATTCTTCTTCAACAAGATCTTCCAGATCCTGATCAAAGGTGGATGACAGTTCCGCAACGCTGTCCGAAAGGTCGTGCAGTGCTTTTGCGATTTTCTCATGTGCAGAAAGCAGACTTTTAAGACTGTTCGTCGAACGAATCAATGCCTGTGCATGCTTTTGGTCATTCCAGAATTCCGGATCATTCATCTCTTTTTCATTTGCAGCTAATTTTTCTTTTTTGCCAGGCAAGTCAAAGAGAGGAGCCAAGCTGCTCCAATTTGGCCTGGCTGCGGGCTATACCCTGTTTCATTTCGTATAATTCCATTTTTTCTTATATACAAATCGAGCTCATCCAGCTGAGCGTGATCTGTATATCTCCTTTCACCCGGCTTATTGGCGGCCCGGGAAACCGTATAGAATTGAGATTGGAATGCGTACTTTATCTCATTTCTCTTCTTTATCTTACAGTGTTTGTTCTTCCTGCTTTGTAATCACCCGCAGATTCATGCAATATGTAACTATCTCACGTGCAATATTGCTCATCATCGTTTCAAACAACTGAAAGCCTTCCTGCACATAAGCCTGCAAAGGGTTGCTTTGCGCATAAGAACGCAAACCGATTCCATCGCGCAGCTTCGCCATGGTATCAATATGATCCACCCAGGCTCGGTCAATCAATTTCAATGACAATTCCCTCTCATAAGCTTTGATCTGCTCGCGCACCGGATCAATTTTCCGATCATACATTTCCCATGCGCGTGTATTGATGAGTGCGGTCGCCTCTTCGGCCGGTTTATCCGTCATTTCCTCTTCTCTGATCAGATTCTGAAAGCCCATTTTATTCAGTGCTTCCACCAGTTCTTTGGCGTTTACATTTCGATCGCGCGATTCCGGATTCACATGCGATGAAACCACATCATTGATCACCCGCTCAAACATCTGCCGGATAATCGCATGCACATCTTCATGGTCCAAAATAAAGTTTCTCTGTTCATACATGACTTCACGTTGCTGACGCATGACATCATCATATTGTAACAATGTTTTGCGGGCGTCAAAGTTTACACCTTCGACACGTTTTTGCGCGGAGGAAATCATTCGTGAAACTGTCTTTGATTCCAAGGCATCATCTCCAAGACTCTTACCGAGCATATTTTGCAGACTGCCGTTGCCAAAGCGAATCATCAGATCATCTTCCAAGGAAACAAAGAAACGTGATTCACCCGGATCCCCTTGACGACCGGAACGGCCACGCAGCTGATTATCAATACGTCTGGATTCATGACGCTCCGATCCTAAAACCAATAATCCGCCCAGTTCGCGTACACCTTCACCCAATTTGATATCCGTTCCTCGGCCTGCCATATTCGTGGCAATCGTAACTGCTCCTTTTTGTCCGGCCTTGGCAATAATTTCAGCTTCTCGCGCATTATTTTTGGCGTTAAGAACCTCATGGGGAATATGTTCTTTCCGTAATAAGTCGGAGATCAGTTCTGATGTTTCAACAGCAATCGTTCCGACCAGAACCGGCTGACCGTCATCATGACGCTTCATGACCTCATTGACCAGCGCCTTATATTTTGCATGCTTGGAACCGAAAACTGAATCCGGCAGATCGTTGCGGATAACCGGACGATTAGTCGGCACTTCACATACAAGCATATTATAGATTTCCAAAAATTCTTCTTCTTCGGTCTTTGCCGTACCGGTCATGCCGGCAAGCTTATCGTATAAGCGGAAAAAATTTTGATATGTGATCGTTGCCAGAACGGTTGTTTCCTGATGAATGGAAATCTGTTCTTTCGCACATACCGCCTGATGCAGACCGTCTGACCATTCGCGACCTTTCATCAGGCGGCCGGTATTGGGATCGACGATAATGATTTCATCCGCATCTTTATCGACGACATAATCAACATCCCGCTGCATGATATAGTTTGCCTTTAAGGCTTGATTAATGCGATGTAACAATTGTGTATGCTCCAAATTGAACAGATTTTCTGTCCGAAACATCTTTTCTGCTCTGGCCACGCCCTGTTCGCTCAGTGTGATCACCTTAGCCTTGACATCAATGACATAATCTCCCGGCGTAACAATCACGTCGTCTTCGCCCATGACCTGTTCTTTCAGGCCTTTGGCAAAGCGGTCGGCCTGTAAATACAGGTTGGCCGTCTGTTTCATGCCGCCGGAAATGATCAGCGGGGTCCGCGACTCATCAATCAGAATGGAGTCCACTTCATCCACCAAAGCAAAATGCAGTCCGCGCAATACGCGATCTGACGCCTTCGTCACCATGTTATCGCGCAGATAGTCAAAACCAAGCTCCGCATTTGTTGTATAAGTAATGTCACATGCATACGCTTCCCGCTTCGCGGCCGCGGAAAGCTCTCGTTTATTGACGCCGACCGTTAAGCCCAGAAAACGATGAATCTGTCCCATCCATTCCGCGTCACGTGCAGAAAGATATTCGTTTACCGTTACAACATGCACTCCTTTACCGCTCAGCGCGTTGAGGTAAACCGGCATAACGGAGGTCAGCGTCTTTCCTTCTCCGGTCTTCATTTCGGCAATATCTCCATTTTGCATGACAACTCCCCCCATTAACTGCACCGGATAGGGAAATTCGCCAATCACCCGTCGACATGCTTCGCGAGCAACAGCAAAAGCTTCAGGCATAATGTCATCAAGTGATTTTCCTTGGGCTAAAAGCGAGCGCAGACGGGGTGTTTCAGCCTGCAGCTGCGCATCACTCATCTGTTTGTATTGATCTTCCATCGCTAAAATCGGGCGAATTGTTTTTTCAATCTTGCGGATCCTGCGCTGATCTTCATTCCATAAACGGCTAAGCAGATTTGCCATGACTAAAACCTCCTGAAAGACATTCAGCGGGCTTATTATACTCTTTTCAAAATTCGCATTCAACTTGCAACGCAAATGCATCTTGTCTCGATGATCTAAGAGCAAACGTTGCGGGATGCAGCACTTTCAACTTTCTCTTGGACTATGCAAAATCACGAGCATATTCGTTCGTGCTTCTTTGATGCTGTGATTCCCTTTTAGGCCAATGAACAGGATCACCTCCCCTTACGCAGGAGCTATCCTTGTTGGAAATGATTAAACCTTACTTTCCTAAAATTTGCCGACTAAAAGCTCTTCGAAAGGTAATTCAGTACCATCCTTGTCTGAACTTCGGCTCATATCCGTCGTCGCTTCCAGATCCCTCAAACGATAGATATTCAAAACCGTTTTCTTCGCACCACTCCGACAAACAGGATTCAAGATTGTCTCCATAGTCCTCAACTACTGGCTGATAGTAGTCATCACATGTGCAGTATTCTTCAAACTGATCATCCAGATACTTTCGAAGCCTCTTGGCAAAAAGGTTATATATGGCTTCTTTTGCCATGAACGGATTCTTTTTGAGCAGGCGTCTTAATTCCTTGTCTGCTGAAATATCCTTGCCAGGAGACAAAACAACCTCCGCCTCATAATGGCAGTCTACGGTACCGTTGCCGGCATCCCAGACCGCAAATCCTTTCCATGTACAGATGAATTCTTCTGCAAGGAACTGCCGCAATCCTTCCCGCTCTTTTCTTTTCCACTCTTTTTTGTGTTTGTCAGAATACAGCGAATACAGAATAAGCGCAAGACGATCCGATATCCTTTTATTAAGACTGCATTCCTTTCTGATTGTTTCTGACAAGAGTTCTGCGTCCCCGCACTTTGCATTTTCCCACAGTCCACTTACCAGAAAGTGCAGGAGTGCAGCTGCGATTTTCCTGTCAGCGGTGCCAGATTCAACCAGTTTTTTATACACGTCATAAGGTTCATCTGCGGGATAGGACAAACCGTCTTTATCTATTATATCTTTGAGAAGGGAAACTATATTTTCTATATTATTACCTGCCATTTGTGTTATCCTCTTTACCATTTTTCGGGAACTCCAATACTTCTTCACATGTACGGCCGCCCTTCATGATCGATTCCACCGACTCATCCCTGCGAAAAGCGTCTCTTTTATAAACCGATCACTGCGCGCCGAAATCGCCGTATCATATTGCTTCTTCGCTTTTCTGACCGGCGTTCGGGCTTTTACAATCTTACGCCAAGGCATCCGTTGAACTCATCCGTGCCAT
>CAUTVM010000039.1:0-15684 GCA_963541855.1 uncultured Erysipelotrichaceae bacterium | reverse complement strand
GGTGGTTTTTTGTTTCGCACTTCGTGCTCAACAGGGCCATGCGCCCATAATAAAAAGAGCGCTCATGCGCCCTGTATGGCTTCGGTTAATTCTTCCAGACCATAAATATCTTTACTGCTCATGAACAGGAAGACCGCCGGACCTTCTTTTGCCAAAATACTTGCACCTTTTTCATCTTCACTTAATACTATGGAACCGGCAAGACGCTTTTGCAAATAGGTAATATCAATGTTTGTCCCATCCTGCATATCATCAATACTGGTAAACGGACAAAGATAAACCCGATCCGCCTTTTTTAAAGCCCGAACAAAATCATCCGCAAAATATTTGACCCTGCCGGCTCGATGCGGCTTAAAGATGGCTACCAGCTTGCGCTTGGGAAAACGCTTGCGCGCCGTATCAATCGTAACGGAAACCTCCGTCGGATGATGTGCATAATCGTCAATATAAACATTCTCCCCAACCGTTTTTACCACAAAACGACGCTTGACACCCTGAAAAGCCGACAACCCCTCTTCAATCTGCAAAGCCGTAAAACCCTCCGCAAGACCGGCTCCGATACAGGCAAGACTGTTCAACAACAAATGATGCCCGACAAACGGCAAAGAAAAATGCCCAACGTATTCCTTGTGAAAAAGAACATCAAAATCCATACCGTCACTTCTTTCCTCGACATGAACCGCCTGCAGATCGTCTTTCTCACTTTCACCATAACGGATAATAGGCACATGCGGATTCAATTTCAGCTTGCGCCCTTCTTCATCTTCCCCCCACAGAAAAATACCTTTTGATACCTGATAAGAAAAAGCTTCATAGGCTAAACGATAATCCGCCTCATCATGAAAATAATCCACATGATCCAGATCGACATTCGTAATAACGGCATAAGCAGGATGATAGGCCAGAAAATGACGCTGAAACTCATCCGCCTCCAAAGCAAAATAAACCGTATCCTCAGCAATATGCCCGCTTCCATCCCCGATCAGCCACCCGGTAGGCACAACATGCGAAAACAAAGCCGCCATCATTCCCGTTGTCGTCGTCTTACCATGCGAACCGCTGACCGCAATAGTCCGATACTTTTTTAAAAACTGACCAACAAATTCATGATACCGCGCACATACACAAGTATGATTTGCCCTTGCCGCAACAACCTCCGGAAAATCCTCCAGAAACGCATTGCCGATAATCACATGCATGCCGTCCTGAATATTTTTCGGATCAAAAGGAACAATCGCGATATGCCGCTTACGTAGCGGCTCTTCCGTAAAAAAATGCCGCTCCAGATCACTTCCGCTCACAGCATTTCCCAAATCATGCAACATGCATGCAAGGGCAGCCATGCCGGTGCCCTTGATGCCGATAAAATAATAATTCATCTTAAATGCCGCGAATCAATGACGACCGTCTCATCATAATCATCATCCGGAAAAAGCGAAACCTGATTTTCCGCCGTATTTCTTGCATATTCCTCATCACGCGCATTAAGGATATCGTCCAAAGAAAAATCCGGAATATCACTTTCCGCCTTCTGCTCCTCGTGACGGGCAATCATCGTTTCCAGCTCATTTGATTTTTCCACCGATTTCTGAATCGAAATCGGCTCCGCCTGACGACTCGTTCCGTAAATCGGCGAAATGACTTTCGAAGCATACAGATCTTTATTTCCCGCATCCACAATCTTCGCCGTTGTGGAAATCGCATCCATATCCTTTTCATCAATACCGAAAATCGGCGAAATGACCGGCCGAAATTCATAAGTTTTCCCCGAAGCGGCCGTTACCGATACCTTTGGCTTAGAAGCAGGACGCTTAGCGGAAGGTGCACTTGATGTTGATGCGTGATCATCCACCGTCAACCCGAACGCTTTCGGCTTCTCTTCCTTCTCCGCCGACTTTAACGGAGCCGGGGCGGCGTGGGCAACCGATGGCGTACCAAATACGGAACGCTCCGACAGCGAAGAAGAATGCTCCGGCTTTTCAAGCGGTTGTGTAACGTCGATCCGCTGCATGCTCACCGCCGGCTTTTCTTCAACCTCCGCCGCCTTTATAGAGCGCTGCGGCTTTTCTTCGGCAACCTCTTCTTCCTTTTCTTCTTCAATATCATCATCTTCCTCAAAAAGAAGTTTCGACAGCTTACTGAACATGTATATCCTTTCCTTTCTTTTGATATGCTTATTGTAATGAATTTTTCCTCTCTTGTTAAGAGCCGCTCAATTCGCTTCCGAAGGATCGCCGCCCCCTTCTTCAACGACGCCATCCCCCGCTCCCTTGTCAATATCTTCCGAAGGATCTTTCTGCAAATTGGTATGATCAAACAATTCCTCAATCGCACCGCTCTCCGGGGCAAGGTCATGAAACAGATCCACCCGCTTGCGACTATTGGAAATCTCCGCTTCCCGATTCGAAAAAGCACTCAAAATTTCACTTTTATGAAGCCGGATCGTACGCGCAAGACGAATCATCTCCCCCACAAGAGCGGGAACCTGACAAGCATTTGAGATCGACGCAAAATCCATCGCTCCGGCCGTAACAAAAGTATAATACTGCGTCCCCATCAAATAAACATCCACCGTATAGGCGTATAGCTCACCCGCATAATCCGCATATGTTCCTTCCAGCGTCATCTCCGGAAGAATACCATCCAAATTCTTTTCTTCATGTGCCGAGGGATAATATGTTTCCCCAAGAACAAAATTAACATGCAGATTCATGACAAAACGCGTACCGTCCAAGGCAAATACATTTCCCGTGCGGCACGAAGTAATCCGGCCGATGGAGGGCATCGCATAATAATCATAAAAATGATGCGTATAAGTCGCTGTTAAAACCGGTGCGGAAAGTACTTTTTGAATCTGATGCTCCGTATCGCTTTGCATCCGATCGGCCGCATAAAAACCACACCCCGAAAGAAGCAGACTGCACAAACCAATTCCCGCCATTTTCCGTAAAAATATTTTCACGAGCTCATTGTACCATATCCATTTTCCGCTTCACGGCACACAACTGATAAATCGGCTGTCCCAGATCCATAAAACGACGCTCATATTCCGTGACGGCATCCTCTTCATGCATCGCAGCCCGATAATTTAATGAAAATTCCGTCAAGATAAATCCATTTTGCTGAAAGTAAAGTACCGAATCAGAAAACAGACCCTGATTATCGGTCTTCATCCGAATCATTCCCTCGTCGTCCAAAAGTACCCGATACATTTCCAGAAACCGCTTTGAACTTAAACGCCGCTTATGGGTATATGTCTTTGGCCAAGGATCAGAAAAATTCAAATGAATGACATGCACTTCCCCTTGATCAAACCATTGACAAAGATCTTCCGCCTTTCCGCAGATCATCCGCTTATTATGAAAATCCGCAGAATCCGCCTCTATAGCTTTGCGAACAGCTACAGCCGCCGCACTATGATCCCGCTCGATGCCGACCCATCCTTCCTGTGGATACATGGCCGCCATGGCATTGAGATAATCGCCCTTCCCCATGCCGATTTCAACATGCAGACACATGCAGTCCAAAAGCGCACGCCACTTTCCTTTTAAGGCGCACGGATCCTTATAGATCAGATCGGCATGACTCTCCATATATGGATCCGCCCACTTCTTTTTCCGCATGCGCATAGACTGTCCTCCTTAAAAGAAGCTATTATTGACAATGGAAGTTGTTTTTTCATCCCCATCCTCAGGATGCTTATGAAACGGCTGATGAATATAACTGCTCAGCCGCCTGACCATCTCCCCGTCTGATAAAGCCGCCAGCGGGCCAATATCCTGATCCAGCGCCTTCAGAAATGAACCAACCGAATACTTCGGATACGAAACCCAATGTGCTTCTTCCAGCAATTCATAAATCGTCTTTCGATCCTGCATGCTTTTTCTCCCAATTGATAAAAAAGGCGAATAGAACGCCTCTTTTTACCTGCCGATTACGCTGCGTTTTTCTTGAAAACACGCCGCTCCACATTGCCGCTATGATGCCCATTCCCATGGAAACCGCCATTTCCCTTCTGCGGCCGCATCGTCTTTTTCGGCTCTACATATCCTTCGGGCTTTGGTAAAAGATCCTTGGCGGATACTTTCAACTTGCCGCTTTCATCCTTGCTGATGACTTTAACCCGGATACGATCCCCCGGATGCAATACTTCCGCGATATTCGGCGTCCTTTCCCAGGCAAGCTCCGAAACATGCAGAAGCGCATCCGTACCGGTAAACAACGTGACAAACGCAAAACTCTCACGCACTTCATTGACCGTCGCATCAAAGACATCACCGATTTCCGCTTCACGCGTAATATCTTCAATCATCCCGCGCGCCTTATCAATCATTTCCTGATCCATATGATAAATGGCAACCGTACCATCCTCTTCCACATTGATCTTCACCTGCCCGCACTCTTCGATGATGTGATTGATCGTTTCGCCTCCCTTACCGATCACATCCCGTATTTTTTCCGTCGGAATATGCAGAATCGCATACTTGGGAGCCCATTTGGAAACCTGCTCACGCGGAGCGGAAATAGCCGTTTCCATATTATCCAGAATACGCATCCGCCCTTCATGGGCCTGCGCCAATGCTTCCCGCATAATCTCCATGGAAATACCCGACACCTTGATGTCCATCTGCAAAGCCGTAATGCCCTGACGCGTACCGGCAACTTTAAAGTCCATATCGCCATAATGATCTTCCATTCCCTGAATATCCGTCAAAATGGAATATGTATTTCCAACCGTAATCAAACCCATCGCCACACCGGCAACCATCGCCTTGATCGGTACGCCGGCCGCCATCAATGACATTGTCCCCGCGCAGATGGAAGCTTGTGAAGAGGAACCGTTGGACTCTAAAACTTCCGCAACCGTGCGAATGGTATAGGGAAATTCATCCACATCCGGCAAAACCTGACGCAAAGCACGCTCCCCCAAAGCGCCATGGCCGATTTCACGACGCCCGGGCGAAGTCATACGCCCCACTTCTCCAACCGAAAACGGCGGAAAATTATATTGATGCATGAACCGCTTTTCCTTTATCGGCGAAAGATCATCTATAGTCTGTGCATCATCCAGCGTACCCAGCGTAGTAATCGAAAGAACCTGCGTTTCTCCACGCGTAAACAGTGCCGAACCATGTGCTCTCGGCAAAAGATCAACCTGCGAAGCCAACGGACGCAGCTCATCCAACGCCCGTCCGTCCGGACGCACTTTATCTTCCGAAATTAAACGCCGAACTTCTCCCGCCTCAATTTCAATACAATACTCCCGGGTTTGCTTGCGCGCCTTATCCAACGCTTTTTCATCTTCCCAGGTCAAAGCACTGCCGACTTCTTCCACCATCTGCGCAATTAACGCATCTATGCGCCCATAACGCTCCAGCTTGCCCTTAATGGAAACGGCCTCCTCAATCGCCCGCCGACCGTGCATATCCACATATTCCCTGATCGCCGGATGAATGGCATAAAGCACCACTTCCATCTTCGCTTTGGCGCAAGCGGCAATCACTTCCTCCTCAATGGCACACAATTCTTTAATTCGCTCATGCCCGAACTGCAGCGCCTCAATCATCTCTTCCTCACTGACTTCCTGCGCCCCGGCTTCTACCATATTGATTGCATCTTTCGTACCGGCCACCGTCAACGTCAAGGTCGAACGCTCCAGATCCTCAAGTCCCGGATTGACAAGCAGGCGCCCATCCACCTTGCCGACAATGACGCCCGCGATCGGACCATTGAATGGAATGTCAGAAACGCACAACGCCAAAGACGAGCCGAACATAGCCGCCATACCGCTGTCGCAATCTGGATCCAAAGAGAGAACCGTACTGACAACCTGCACTTCATTACGAAAGCCATCCGCAAACAGAGGACGAATCGGACGATCAATCAAGCGCGACGTTAAAGTCGCATGCTCGCTTGGTCTGCCTTCCCGACGAATAAAATTACCCGGAATAGAGCCTTGCGCATACATCTTTTCGTTATACAAAACCGTTAATGGAAAAAAATCAGTATCCTTTGCCTCCTGTGATGCGGTGGCTGTTGAAAGCACAACCGTATCATTGTAGCGTACCAGCACAGCCCCGCCGGCCTGCTTGGCCAATTCACCATTTTCAACCGTAATGGTACGGCCATAAAAATCCCAACTTCTGACGTACTTTGACATCTCTTCTCTCTACCTTCTCTTTAATTTTAACGTTGAAATTGTATCACACACCCTTACAGTTCATCTACCGGCCATTTATAAAGACCTGATCTTTGACAGTTGAATAATCCTATATTTCAAAAATTTTCTAAAATATGCAAAAAGAAGCTCATACTTTCTATTTCTTAGTTATTGTCAAAAACAACAATCCTTCTTCTATCTTCATCAAACTGATTAAAGCGATCTGCAATTCCATGCCTCTATGTTTGTATAGCAAAATATGTTTGTCCAAGAGCTATAACATCTTTTCTCAAAACACTGTTTTGCACAATTAAATAACAAAACTTATCTTATAATCTCATAATCTTTAACAGACTTGCTGCACCTTCCTCAACGATTTTGCCGGCCCCAACAAAATCGCAGTTATAAAAATGCGGCAAATTTTTCTTCCGGAAAAGAACCTGAGTTTTATTCAGATCGCACGGAATTCGTTGTGATCTTCCCAAATCTTAACTTTGGGACACGGCTGGCAGAGGAACTCAATGAAGAATCGGCAGAAAAATCAGCAGATTCAGCAGAAAAATCAGCAGAATCAGCAGAAAAATCAGCAGAATCAGCAGAAAAATCAGCAGATTCAGCAGAAAAATCAGCAGATTCTCAGGAACCGCTGACGAAAAGGCAAATAGAAATTCTTGAAAAGATGGAAGTTGGAAGAGAATACAGTGCTGATGAAATAGCAGATATGATCGGGTTGAAAGCACCGCGCGCCAGACAATTGCTGGTACAGCTGACAGATATGGATAAGATCCGGATGACGGCCGTTACGAAGAACAGGCGATATATCAAGGCTATTTCGAAAAAATCATGATTCCCTTTGGGTACAACGGCTATGGAAAGAAGCTCTTCAAGCCTGATTGCGGATAAAAAAACGCTGTCCCCTACAGCAACTAAGCTGCTTTCATCTGTACAGGTTTCCGATTAGGAGAGGAACGCAAATATCAGCGCATGCCGCGTACACCATATTCCGAAAACCATAGGCCTTGCACATAATCCGCTTGATTTTATTGCTGCAGTATTATAGCCAAAGCAATGTCTTCCCCGGTGTGAACAGACATCCTTACAATTCATCTGCTGGCCATTTATAAAGAACATGCGCGGCGCTAAAAACAAGAACCGCTTTCAAATCAGCCAAGTCAACCATGAATTGCTGCTGGCCATAAGGCAGCTGCACAAGCTGATTTTGATATTGCAAAAACACATCCAGAATGCGGGCGCGGATTTCTTTTCGCCACTGCAGTTTTCCCTTGCCGTTTGTGATCCTTGTAAAATCCGGACGATAGTTCTCCATCCCCTCCGCCTTAGGCAGCGCCACCTGACGCTGACCATGCTGCCCGCATAGCGGACAAATGAGCGCGCCGACATAAACATTCCCGCAATTCGGACAATAATAAATACTTTCCGGCGAAACTTTTCCAATTCTGTCCTTTAAAGAAATTCCATCATTTTTTATTTTCATTTTCTCACTCCACGCTCTTCAATGATTCTACCATTTCCACCGCGTCCAGCTGCTTTTGCAGCAGGCGATTGACCAAGGCGCCGAAGATCAATGTCAGCACAAATGCCAACAACAGATCAATACCGTAAACAGAACGATAAAACATGACCGTTGTCATTTCGACCTGACGCATAATCCAATGATGAAGCCCAATTCCCGGCAACAGCCCGCACATTGCCCCCAGTACAATCAAAATGCTGTTTTCCAAAATGATGAAACGCCGCGTTTCCTCTTTACGAAAGCCAAGCACCTTCAAGGTGGCAATCTCGCGCGTCCGCTCGGCGATATTGATCATCGTCAAATTGCCGACAACCACAAATGTCAAGGCCATCGAACAGATCACAATCACCCCCACGATCAAACCGAGACTGCCCATCATGCGATCATACCGATCCGCCAAGTCCGCCGCAAAGATTACCTCTTTAACCCGATCTTCTTTTTCAAGCATCTTCCGTAAAATGGGCAGCTGTTCTGCAGGCACCTGAACCAGCAGACTGTTTTCTTTCAGCAACGAATTGAAAACTGTATGATACGCCCGCTTACTCATAATGACTTTCTGTTCCAGATAACTTTCATATACACCCGCAATACGTACTTTTTGACTTTCTCCATCCGCATTTTGAAGCTGTACTTCATCACCGACTTGGACATGAAGATTTTCAGCTGTCTTCTCACTGATATAAATTCCTTCATCCTTCATTTCCAACACTTCATGATGCTGCCGTGTACGCATGGTCAAGGCCCGCGCCTGTTCTTCCATAGAGGAAAAGACCATGACATCAATATCCATCGTAAAAGATGCATTCTTTAAGCTCCCCGCAAAGGCGGAAATATTTTCACATTGAGCCGAAGAAGAAAGCGCACGAAGCGCAGATGTCAGCGGTTTAAAATCCGAAGTATGCTTTGGATAAACCAAGGCGTCATAATGCGATATGTCACGATATTGCAAATCAACCATCGCCGCAATGGAACGGCGAATGCCAAAACCCGTTACCAAAAGCGCCGTACAGCCGGCTACGCCAAGAACCGTCAGGATAAAACGCTTTTTATATCGAAACAAATTGCGGATTGTCACTTTATGAATAAACCGGACATGCCGCCATAAACGCCATTTCTCCATAAAAAGAGAATGCGAATCCAAAATCGCTTTAGGCCGTAACAAGGAAGCCGGTACATCCCGCAATTCTCGACGACTCACTGACAAGGTCGCTACAAGCAAAGTTCCCGAGAAGATCACGATGGAAAACAGACAATGCCCCCAAGGGACCTGCAGATGAAAGGGCGGCAAGACATACATCATGCCCCAGGCATGATAAATAATCTGCGGCAATATGAGCATGCCGACAATGCTTCCGGCTAATGTGCCCGCTAATCCTGCCGCCAGCGCATAAAACACATATAGCGCACTGCATTCGATACGCGAAAAGCCAAGTGTCCGCAAAACACCCATCTGCCCGCGCTGTTCATCAATCATGCGCGTCATGGTCGTTGTACATACCAGAGCGGCAACCAGAACAAAAAAGGCCGGAAAAACGGAAGCGATGGATTTCATCTGCAAGACGCTGTTTCGATAAGTCTCCATGCCGTATAGTTGTCTTCGCTCCAAAATCGTCCATTTGTCGCTGAGTTTCTGAACGGCCTCTTCCGCCTCTTTTAAATCTTCCAGACCATCGGCAAGCTGTTTTTCCCCCTCCGCTTTCCCGGTTTCAAATTCTTTTTTGCCCTCCGCCAGCTTTCGTTCGCCCATTTTGATTTCCGCTTTTTTTTCAACCAATTCAGCGCGAGCCTGCTGCAGCTGTCGGCGGCCTTCCTCTATGCGCTGATACAGCTTTGTCGCGCCATTGACCGTCATTTCATAGGAACGATCCAGTTCTTTGCGGCCATCCGTTAAAGCCTTTTCTCCATCCTGTAACTGCTTTACAATAAACGCCTGCTGCGTGCGCATCGCCGTCTGCATGTTTTCTACGGTCATGGCGGTATACGCGCTGATGGTAGTCGGAACCGTAATATGCAAGGCGGCAAATTCATCCGCATGAGGTGACAATTGCGTTAAGAGCGCCGTCTGCGTGCCGGTATAGATCATCGTCACGGCATTTTTAAAGTCCCCGACCGTCACGATAACAAATAGCGGATTGTTCGCCTGTATTTGCGCTTCTAAAACATGCGCGATAGAAATCAATGCGGGATCAGGCAGAGCGGACAACAAAAGACTGTCCGAAAATAACGCCAGCTGCCCCTGCAGTGCTTCCATTTGCTGTAATTGTTCTAAAGGTGTCTGCAAGGCATCAGCAGTACTTCCCAATAACTGCGCCCCGGCAACGCTTTGGGGGTACAGCGCATCATATTCTGCCTGCTTTTGATCCAGTTCTTTCCTTCCGGAAGCAATCTGCGCACGCGCCTGAGCAATTTCACGTTCACCGTCGATCTTTGCCTGGGCCAGCTTTTGTTCATTTGCGGAAATTTCCTCTTCTCCCCGGCGTATCGCCTTTTTACCCTCTTCAATGCGACACGCAAAGGCATCCAGCTCTTCCTCGGCATCCCTGATTTTCTGCCTGAATTGTTTAACCGACCTTTGATATTCCCGGCACCCATCTTCCAGTTTTTGATTCGCCTCGTCATAAATTTCCTGAAACCGATGAGAACCGATCTTTGCCATGCTTTCTTCCATTTTTGCTTTGGCCGCCGTCATATTCTGAAAATACTTGTCGCCAAATGTATCCAGCCGCGCAGCGTCTTTAATCGTTACGTCAATGGCGGTGAAATAGGAAAAAGCAAAGGCGTCAGACGGCGCAAAGAAAAAGGTATCAATTTGCTCACCGCGCATCGTGCTTGTTTCTTTATAGACATTCAGATACAGCGGCGAATCGACTGTGCCGACAATCGTAACGGCGTCCACCTTCAGAAAATCGCCAAGTTTTCCATCCGGCCGCGAAAGATATACCTTGGAACCAAGTGCATAACCGGCCCGAGTCAAGGTGCCGGCTTCACCCAGCACTTCGTCTTTTTTCTGCGGTAAGCGGCCTTGCTTTAAAATAAACTGATTTAAATCGCCCTCTTTGGGCAACGTATGAATGCGAATTGTCCGCGTATCTCCCTGACAAGTTCCCTTAACATCCGCAAAGCGCTCTCCATCCGCTTGCTTAACAAAATCCAAGGATTGAATATTTTCGACATCCGTTTCATCAAAGCCGACAGCGGCATAAAGGGTCATATCTTTCAGCTTGGTTTCATCCGCGTAGCGATCGACATTTACAGCCATCAAAAAACCGGATGCGCCAATACCGGTGAAAAAGGCGGAACCGATCAATACGATCAGCGCCAAAATGACAAAGCGCCCCTTTGTCTGCTGAATCAGACGAAATATTTCTTTCTTATATGTATGCATGCATGTTTACCATTCGATCTGATCAATATCAACCGGATGTTCATTGATCTCCACTTTCTCCACCTGTCCGCTTTTCATATGAATAACTTGATCACCCATCGGACACAGCGCTAAGTTATGCGTAATAATCAGCACCGTCATGCCGTCGATCCGGGCCGCTTTCTGCAGCAAATGTAAAATCTGCTTGCCGGTGCGATAGTCCAGAGCGCCGGTCGGTTCGTCGCACAATAAAAGCCGCGGATTTTTGGCCAAGGCGCGGGCAATCGCCACCCGCTGCTGTTCACCTCCCGATAGCTGAGCCGGAAAGTGATCCAGACGATCTTCCAGTCCAACCTGCCGCAATGTTTCTTTGGCATCCAGCGGATGACGGGAAATTTCACATGCCAGTTCTACATTTTCCAACGCGGTCAAATTCATCATCAGATTATAAAACTGAAAGACAAAGCCGATATCAAACCGCCGATATTCCGTTAATTGTTTTTCGTTATATTGGTCAATCCGCATGCCGTCAATCCATATTTCACCCGCAGTACATGTATCCATTCCGCCAAGCAGATTTAAAACCGTACTTTTCCCAGCTCCGGAAGCTCCGGCAATGATAACCAGTTTGCCTTTTTCCACGGTAAAAGAAATTTGCTTCAACGCTTGGATATCCACTTCGCCGACATGATAAATCTTCTTTACATCACGCAGTTCAATATAGCTCATTCCTTCTCCGATCCATCTTTGTAAGCCGCTACCATTGTAGCTCATCAAGTAGCATTTTAAAGCGTTTACGTCCTTTCACGGCCGCATAAAAAAACAACAGAATCAACATCATTCCGTTGTTTTCATACGCTGATGAATCGCAGCTTATTTACGAAGTCCGAGTTTCTTGACCAGCGTCCGATAGCGATTAACATCCGTACGCTTCAAATATGAAAGCAGGTTCTTGCGATGACCGACCATCATCATCAAACCGCGGTTACCGGCAAAGTCTTTTTTATGCGCCTGCAGGTGAACCGTCAGCCGATTGATCTGCTCCGTCAAAATGGCAGCCTGCACCTCTGAGGAACCGGTATCGCCTTCCTTGCGGCCGAATTCTTTCATGATTGAAGCTTTCGTTTCCTTATCCAACATTCTTTTTCTCCCTATTCTTATCGACCTTTCAGTCCGCGCGGATGTCGGAGATACAACCCGCCCAGAGTGAAAGCGTACTAAGCATAACATTAAACCGATACGGGCTCAAGCGTAAAATTTGATACTGCATTTTTATGAATCAATATGGCTTTCTTCCAAAAAGACTTCCAGAACACTATTTAAAATCACATAGCCTCGTTTTGTCGCCTGCAGGTGCGAAGAGAGAGCCGGCTCAATCAATCCGTTATCTTGCAAAAAGGCAATGGAACGTGGATAGACATCCTGCACCCGCTGACCATAGCGCTCAACAAAGCGAACCGTATCCATCCCCTGACGCAAGCGCATGCCCATCATCACATTTTCAAACATCTGCTCGGCTATGGAAAGCCGCGTTTCCATGATTGCTTTCGGATTTTCACAATAAGCACGTATGCTGCGCGTATGTTCATATCTGACGTCTTTTTCTTTTCCCCATGCTCCGCATCCGATACCGTAAAAATCTTCATATTCCCAATAGAGCCGGTTGTGCTGTGCCGCATAGCCGTCACGGGCAAAATTGGACAGCTCATATTGCGCAAAACCCGCTTTTTCCAAACGGGCACAGATCCATTCATACATATCCGCTTCCGTTTCCGCATCACAAGGCTTCAGCTTCTTAGCGGCAAAGAGCGTGTGCGGTTCAATCGTCAAGCTGTATAAAGAAAGATGTTTCGGCTTCATGGCAATCGCCGCTTCCACCGCTTCCTGTAATTGGGCCATTGTCTGCGATGGCAAAGAATACAGAATGTCCAGCGAAAGATTCGTTATACCCGCATCACGCAGGACCACCATCGCCTTAATCACATCCGACGCATTGGCGATACGATTCATCTGCCGCAACAGTTGCGCATTGTTTGTTTGATAGCCCAGCGAAGCACGGTTAATCCCATGATGAACCATGCATGCCGCTTTTTCCGCCGACAATGATTCAGGATTAATTTCAAGCGTATACTCTTTTACCAAAGACGCAAAAGGATCCAGCATGGTCAAAAGACGATCAAGCTGGGCGCAGGAAAGTGAAGATGGCGTTCCTCCGCCAATATAGATGGTCTTTAAATTTCGTGTCCTTACACGTGCCGACAATTCTTCCTGTACGGCATCCAGCCAGCGATCCGCCAATTCTTTTTGATATAGAACATGACAGAAATCACAATAAGCACATATTTTCAGACAAAAAGGGACATGCACATACAAGGCCCTGGCCGACATGCATCATTCCCCATCCATACGAGCCAACGCGAAAAAGGCCTCCTGTGGAATCTCGACAGAACCGACCGCTTTCATTCGCTTCTTTCCTTCGCGCTGCTTTTCAAGAAGTTTCTTTTTACGAGAAATATCGCCGCCATAACATTTCGCCAATACATTTTTACGCATGGCCTTGATATTGGTGCGCGCGATGATTTTTCCGCCGATCGCCGCCTGAACCGGGATTTCAAACATTTGCTTCGGAATCAGATCCTTTAATTTTGAAGTAATCAAAGAGCCGCGCTTATAAGCTTCTTCACGATGAATAATGACGGAAAGGGCATCAATGGGCCGGCCGTTTAAAAGAATATCCATGCGCACCAGATTTTCCGACCGATAACCGATCAGTTCATATTCCAATGACGCATACCCTTTCGTGCAGGATTTCAGGCGATCAAAAAAATCAAAAATAATTTCCGACAACGGCATATCATAAGTCAGCTGATTGCGGCCTTCATCAATCACTTCCATATTGACATAGGTGCCGCGCTTATTCTGACATAATTCCATCACGCTGCCGACATAGGCATCCGGAACCAGTATCTGCGCCTTGACAAACGGCTCCTCAATATGAGAAATCCGGCCGGCTTCCGGCATACGCGCCGGATTATCCACTTCCATCATGGTTCCATCGCTTAAAAATACATGATAGATCACAGATGGCGCCGTAGCGATCAATTCCAGACCATAATCCCGTTCCAATCGTTCCTGCACAACATCCATATGCAATAAGCCCAGACAGCCCACACGAAACCCGAAGCCTAATGCCTGCGATGTTTCCGGTTCATATTGCAGGCTGGCATCATTGAGCTGCAGTTTGTCCAACGCCTCATGTAATTCCTGATATTTCGCGGCATCGCTTGGATATAAGCCGCAAAATACCATCGGATTTAATTTCCGATAGCCCATCAGCGGCTCATCCGCCGGTCGCAGCGCTCCGGTTACTGTATCGCCGCTATGCACTTCGTGAATGTCTTTGATGGAGGCGGCAAACCAGCCGACATCTCCGCATCCAAGCGTTTGGACCGGAACTTCACGCGGATTGCGAATACCCGCTTCTAAAACTTCATAGACCGCTTTGCTTGCCATAAAACGAATTCGATCCCCGACGGAAAGCGAGCCGTCGCGAATGCGCACAAGCACGATGACGCCGCGATAAGAGTCATAATAACTGTCAAATACAAGCGCTTTTAAAGGCGCCTTGGGATTGCCGCTTGGTGCAGGTATACGGGTCACTATTTGTTCCAGCACCTGATCCACATGCAGCCCTGTGCGGGCGGAAATTTCCGGCACCTCAGCGGTATCCAGCCCGATGATGGCATTGATTTCATTTTTAACTTGTTCCGGGCGTGCATTTTGCATGTCCACCTTGTTGATGACGGGCAGGATTGTCAGGTCATTTTCCAAGGCGAGATAGGCATTTGCCAGTGTCTGCGCCTGCACTCCCTGTGTTGCATCTACAACAAGTAAAGCACCCTCGCAAGCGGCCATAGAACGCGATACTTCATAGGAAAAATCAACATGCCCGGGCGTATCAATCAGATTGAACAAATAGGTATGCCCGTCCTTGGCATGATAGGACAACTGCACGGCATTCAAACGGATCGTGATGCCCCGTTCTCTTTCCAGATCCATGTCATCCAGAATCTGGGCCGCCATATCGCGCTTTTGTACGGTGTCCGTCTTTTCCAGAATACGGTCGGCAAGGGTCGATTTTCCATGATCAATATGCGCGATAATGCAAAAATTACGAATATATTTCTGATCCATCATCTGCTCCTCATTCAAAGCAATGGCCAATCAAAGTTCTGCCAACTCCATTTGCAAAGGCCTTTGCCGACATGGCATTTTTCCCTTCCGGCTGCAGCTTTAAAATCCGGATTATCCCTCCTTTAGCAGCAATTTCCATCGCTCCATCGCGAAAGCCAAGCACCGTTCCCGGTCGGCACATGGAGTCCTTTTCATCCAGTCGCGCTTCAAGAAATTTGATACGCCCGCCATCAATTCGCCCATACGGCATAGGCCAGGCGATCAAGGCGCGGATATGATTGTACGCTTCCTTTGCCGGTTCGCTTGCAAAAAGGATCTGTTCTTCTTCCTTGGCAATATTACGGGCAATGGTCGCCTGCTCATCCTGCTGCGCCATTCCTTTTAATTCTCCTTGCAGATATGCCGGTAAATGACTTCTTAAAAGCGTGCAGG
>CAUTVM010000038.1:0-15728 GCA_963541855.1 uncultured Erysipelotrichaceae bacterium | reverse complement strand
AGAAAGGAGAGTATGAGATTATGTCCTGCTCAGGACGTAATCATCATACAAGAAAAATATGGCATACCCGATTATTGAAACAACACAGGAAAAGATGGATAAACAGGTTGCACTTTTTAAAGAAGATTTGAATACGGTGCGTACCGGGATGGCGAATGCGGCTATGTTGAACGGCATTGAAGCGGATTATTACGGTTCGCCATCGCCTATCAATCAGATTGCCGGAATCAAGGTGGAAGAAGGGCGAACATTAGTGATCAAGCCATACGATCCATCCTCTTTGAAGGAAATTGAAAAGGCGATCAACAAAGCTAATCTTGGCATCGCTCCGCAAAACGACGGCAATGTCATTCGTCTGGCCGTACCGCAGTTGACCGGCGAGGTGCGAAAAGAAATGACCAAAAAAGTATCCCGTCTTGCGGAAGAGGCGAAAATTCAGATTCGCAATATACGGCGCGATGCGATGAGTGTAGTAAAAAAAGATAAGACGGTGGATGAAGATACACAAAAAGATATGGAAGAAGAAGTACAGAAACTGACGGACAGATACGTGGAGCAGATTGCCGATCTTGCCGATAAGAAAAATAAAGAAGTGCTGACTGTCTGACGCCCTTGAAAAAGGGCATTTTCAATAGGCGGGTGATATAATCGTTTGGTAAATGAGGAGATTTCAGCATGAATCAATGCCGACATGTTGCGATTATCATGGATGGAAATGGCCGCTGGGCGGTAAAAAAGGGATTGCCCCGCACGGTGGGACATTTGGCCGGAGCGGAGAATGTACGCACGATTGCGCTTGCGGCAGATCAACTCGGTATTCAATACCTGACCCTTTATGCTTTTTCGACAGAGAACTGGAAACGCAGTGCGGAAGAAGTTGGCTATATCATGAAATTACCGGCCGTTTTTTTCGGAAAATATATGCAAGAGTTTATTGATCGCAATTTTCGTCTGCATATCATCGGCGAGCTTGAACCGCTTCCTGAAGATACCGCCAAAACACTACGCGATGCCCAGGACAGATCGTCAGGCAATACGGGAATGTGTCTGAATATATGCATGAATTACGGAAGCCGCCGCGAAATAACGCTGGCCGCAAGAGCATATGCCAAAGATGTTCTGCATGGCAAAGCGGATTTGGATCTGGAAGAAAGCGGGTTAGGCGCCTATTTGATGACAAGCGCTTTTCCTGATGTCGATCTTTTGATTCGAACAAGCGGTGAGCAGCGCCTTTCAAATTATCTATTGTGGCAGCTGGCATATGCGGAACTGGAATTTGTTGAGGAAAACTGGCCTGCATTTACACCGGACATGCTCAAGCATTGCGTAGAAGAATATGCCACACGCCAACGGCGTTTTGGCGGCCTGAAGTGAGGATAAAATGAACAAAATGCTGAAAAAAACACTGGTGGCCATTCTGCTGATTGCGATCGTTATCCCACCTTTTATATTGGGAAATTGGCTTCTGGAAGTACTGATGGCTGTTATCACCGCTTGTGCGGCGGTGGAGACCGCTTCTTTAGAAGACGGCCGGCGACATTATTTCTTTGCCGTAACCATCTTTTTGGCAATTTCCCTGATGACGCAGACAAAAGATGTGACCGTTTCGTTTTCGATCAGCGTCTGGCTGATTTTCATGTTTGTATGTGATCTTGCGCTGGAATCCATGACAACCGACCGCATTTCATATACGTTTATCATCACGATGATCATTACGCTTGCCTGGCGCGGCGTATTTCATATTTATGGTGCGGGGTTTAACGGATTAACGATGTTATTTGTCACCATTGCCTGCTATGTCTGTGATACGGGCGCCTATTTTGTGGGCAGTCTCATCGGCCGTCATAAAATGAATCCCCGCATTTCTCCAAATAAAACATGGGAAGGGGCGATCGGCGGTTATTTGCTTGCGGTAAGCGGCGCATTACTATGGGGATATTTGGTCATGAAGCCCTTTGCGGCCCGCCAATTACCGGATTCGCTTTTATGCATTTCCGCTTTCCTTTTGCCCTTGATGGCGGAAATCGGCGATCTGTCTTTTTCCGCCATGAAACGCCGCTGGGGCATCAAAGACTACGGCTCATTACTGCCGGGACATGGCGGTATATTGGATCGGATCGATTCTTTGCTGTTTTGTTTGATGGCCTTTAACGGCCTGTTGATTATATGGGGGCTTTAGAAAATGAAACGCGTGGTACTTTTAGGCGCCTCGGGATCAATCGGCCGCCAGACGCTGGATATTCTGCATGCCAATCCTCAAGCGTATGCGTTAGCGGCTTTCAGTGTTGGTCATCGCATTGAAAAAATACCGGATATTCTGCATGCCTTTCCAACGGTGCATATTTTCTGCGTGCAGCGGCAAGAAGATGCGGAACACTTACAGAAGCAATTTCCCCATTGCCAGGTTTTATATGGCGAAGAAGGTTTAGCAGCTTTGGCGCGGCTTGAAGATTATCATGTATTGGTCAATGCGCTGGTCGGCTTTGTCGGCTTTGCACCGACGCTGGCGGCTATTCAAAGCGGACATGATGTTGCTTTGGCAAACAAGGAAACATTGGTATGCGGGGGCCAATTGATTATCGAAGCATTGAAGAAATATAAGCGAAAACTGTACCCGATTGATTCGGAACACAGCGCCATCTGGCAATGTCTTGCCGGAAATAAAAAGACTTGCGTATCGCGGTTACTGATTACTTGTTCCGGCGGGCCGTTTCAGGCCTATACTTTTGCGCAATTACAAAAAGTAAAAGTGGAAGAAGCTCTGGCGCACCCGCGCTGGAAGATGGGGGCGAAGATTACGATTGATTCCGCCAATCTGATGAATAAGGGCTTCGAGGTCATTGAAGCCCATTGGCTGTTTGATATTCCCTATGAGCGGATTGAAGTTCTGCTGCATCCGGAAAGTGTGATTCATTCAATGGTGGAATATGTCGATCACAGCATCATCGCGCAGCTTGGAGCCGCCGATATGCACTTGCCGATCGCATACGCGCTAAGCTATCCGGACCGTCAGGCTTTGCCTCATGTCGAAAGTTTGGATCTGACCCGGATCGGTTCCTTACATTTCGCCCATCCGGATATGGATCGCTTCCCTTTGCTGGCCTTGGCATATGAGGTCGGAAAACGGGGAGGAAATCTGGCGGCGGTGCTGAATGCGGCGAATGAAGTTTGTAATCTTGCCTTTCGACAAGGTAAAATCTCGTTTACAGCGTTAATGGAAATTGTGCGGGAAACGGTTTTAACAGCTCCCTTTGAAGAGCTGCGCGATGCAGAAGGATTATATCGGGCCGATGCGTGGGGACGCAAAATGGCGTTGGAACGGATGAAAGGAAAAACATGTTGAAGACGATATTGACGCTCTTTCTGTTTCTCTTGATGTTGACAGTGATCATCTGTTTACATGAAGCGGGACATTTATGGGCGGCTAAAAAATTTAATGTTTATTGTTATGAATACAGCTTCGGTATGGGGCCAAGGCTGTGGCATCGGCAAAAAGGAGAAACCGTTTACAGTATACGTGCTTTGCCGATCGGCGGCTTTGTGGCCATGGCCGGTGAAAAAGAGGGAGACGACGCCTATCCGGACGTTACGGTACCGGCCGGGCGGCGTTTGATTGAGCAGAAAACATGGAAGCGGATCGTGATCATGCTGGCGGGCATCAGCATGAATTTTCTGCTTGCTTATGTGATTTTTTGCGGCTTGACGTTATACAGCGGGAAATATGCGGAAACACCAAAAGCAATCATACAGGAAGTGATTCCCGCCTCTGCGGCGGATAAAGCCGGTTTGCAGGCGGATGATCGGATCGTTCGGATAACCTTTGCGGATGGCTATGAGAAAAAGATCAATACCTTTTCGGAATTAAGCTATGCCCTGATGGAAGCGGAAAGTGATACCATCACGTTGCAGGTACAGCGCCATGCACAGACCATAGACTTGCCGGTCGTGCTGGAGAAAGATGCGGCCTCAGGTGCGTGGAAGCTGGGGATTCGCGGGCCGCAGGTTGAGATAAAATCTGTAAATTTATTGAATTGCTGGAAATATGGCGGTTTAGAAATGCTGGATATGACCAAAACAATGCTGGGAACATTGCGGCGGCTGTTTCACGGCAGCGGATTTCAGCAGCTCAGCGGACCGATAGGGATTTACAAGGCGACGCAGGAAACGGTCAGGCTGGGCATCGTCCCCTATATTTATATGATCGGCCTGTTATCATTAAACATCGGTATCTTTAATTTGTTGCCGTTGCCGGTATTGGATGGAGGCCAGGTTGTGGTGACATTGGCGGAGCATCTGTATGGCAAGCCTCTGAATACAAAATTAAAGACGATTTTAATGGTCGGAACATGGGTTCTTCTGCTAGGATTGATGGCGGCGGTAACATGGAACGATGTGACGCGGATGTGGCACTAGAGGAGGCGGACATGGCAACTATTCTTGTAACGGGAGGAACCGGATATATTGGTTCACACACATGTGTTTCACTGATTCAGGCGGGCTATGATGTCATCGTGCTGGATAATCTGTATAATTCCCATCGTAAAGTATTGGAACGGATTCATGCATTGACCAAAGTGACGCCGAAATTCTACGAGACAGATGTTTTAGATCGGGAAGGCCTGGATCGTATCTTTGCGGAAAACAAAATTGATGCGGTCATTCATTATGCGGGTTATAAAGCGGTCGGGGAATCGGTTGAAATCCCTTTGGTTTATTATAAAAATAACATCACCGGATCGTTGAACCTGTATGAAATCATGGCGGATCATGGTTGTAAGACGTTGGTCTTTTCTTCCAGCGCTACCGTATATGGCGCACCGAAAAAGTGCCCGATTCCGGAAACGGCGGAAGTCGGCGGTACGACCAATCCATATGGTACAAGCAAATGGATGAATGAACATATACTGGAAGATGTATGCAAGTCCGATGCCGAATGGTCGGTACTTTTGTTACGGTACTTTAATCCGATCGGTGCGCATCCTTCCGGACTGCTTGGCGAAGTGCCCAACGGCATTCCGAACAATCTGGTTCCCTATATAGCCCGCGTTGCCAGCGGCAAGTCGGCGTATGTGCGCGTGTATGGCGATGATTATCAGACACCGGACGGAACCGGCGTAAGGGACTATATTCATGTTTGCGATCTTGCGGATGGACATGTCAATGCGATTCGATATGCCTTGTCACATCAAGGAGTGGATCATATCAATCTGGGAACGGGACATGGATATTCGGTGTTGGAAGTTGTGCATGCATATGAGAAGGCGTGCGGGAAGAAAATTCCATATCAGATTGAAGCGCGCAGGGCTGGCGATATCGCGGAATGTTATGCAGATTGTACAAAAGCGAAAGAACTTCTGGGCTGGCAGGCAAAATACGGAATTGAGGACATGTGTCGAGATTCATGGACATTTACCGTTAAAAATCCGGATGGCATCCGGTAATACCGAGCGGAAATTGTCGCCGGTGTTATGTTAAAGATGAAATTTTATTGAAAGATACCAAGCGAGCCTTGCGAGGCTCGTTTTGCTATAATAAAACAAGAGCGGGAGAAAGATTTTGGAAAATCGAAAGCGTGGACAAACACCGATTTTGGCAAGCATCATCCTTGTGCTTTGCTTGTGCATTGCCATTTTGTTCATATGGATAAAAAAACAGGTGCATACCGATTCGCAGCAGATTGGAAGTGCGCCTGCCATGGCCAGTGCGGGAGCGCATGTAAAGCCAAGTGCCAATGCGGATCTCAGTTCCTATTCCGTAGCGGCAAAAGGGTATCGTGTCTTTGCCTTTGACGATCTGGATTTTAATTTTATTGTCGCGGCCATTCGGTTACAAGGGAATGACGCCGTAAATATGTCCTTATCGCATTTCAAAACAAGTGAAGGCACGACATTGGATCAGGTATCCTCTTATGTAGATAAACTGGAAGCGAAAAATTATTATCTGGGAAGGCAGAACGTGTATTATTCAATTATTTCAGATCATCTGCCGTATGACGTGAATTTGTTTATTCCCGTTCTGGATAAGAAAGCTGACAGTATTACCGTAACGGCCGACTTTGATGCCGGCCATCCGTTAAAATTCAAATTGCATCCGGCAACGGGGACAAAGGCAATGCTCACCTATACGGATGGAGATGTGATCAGCGACGGCAAAACTTATCAAATGACAGTGTCCAAGGCGTTTAATATCACCGGCGATCCTTTATATGAGATGATCGACGGTCAGGAAAATGAATATCTTCTGCCTTCCACAACGGAAGTATATGCTTTTCAAGTCAACGCCGTATCCCTTTGGAAAGATGCGGTGACGATTGAAGACGCCGAGTATGTAACGGATGGCGCAAAGGACACATTCAAAGCGCTGGGGGCTTCCATTTATTCGATGAAATATGCCAATATCATCGGTCGTACCATTACGGATCAGGATCAGGCTTATGTGCTTTTTTATGCCTATGATCCCGATGCGCATCCGATTACCTATCACGGACATCTGCGTTTAAAAATCAAAGGGCAGGAAAACTGGATTCAGATTGATGTGAACCTGAATTAGAAAGGAGCAAGTGAACATGAATAAAATAAAAAAACTTTTTCTCGGCATGCTGATGTTATGTTCCTTGTTTCCGATGTCGGCGGCTAAAGTGCAGGCCCAAAGAGTGGGAGAAAATCTTTATCCGATGAGCTGCAGCGCTTTTGAAGTGGATCGTGTGGCGGCGGCCAATGGAAAAGTGTATTTCGAAAAGACCAACTGTACGGCAAACTGGGATGAGGCTAAAAAGGCCATGTATGCCTTGGGAGAGGAAGGCGTTATTCGTCATGCGTCATCATGGTCGCCTTCCAAGATCATCAACATGTCGGACGGTGTTGTCTATACCTATCCCCAACGGGATAATTCCAACGTGGTTTATGTGCAGCAGGTTTATGATCTTTACAGCGGCGCCGGAGTTCCTGCGGGCACAAAGACAATGGGTGTTACGCTGCATCGTGAGATGAAGTTCAATGGTCTTTGGACGATGCCGGTGAATGGGGAAGCCAAAGTGCGTGTCAACGCATCGGGCTTTGACGGATTCGTGAATTTGAAAGATGTGGATCTGGTGCCGATGTCCGTCATCAGAAATAATCAGGCCATGTATCTGGGCGGCAATGATTCGGCAAAATACAAAGAAGATCCGTTTCTTGTTTATCCCCAACAGCAATACTATCGTGTTGAAAAAAACGGCAATTACATGGATCTGGTACTTCATTATTTTTCCGGATGGGCGGATGCGTCCGCAAAACCGCGGGCATGGGTTTCCGCCGTCGGTCCGGCGGCAGAATGGATGCATGAAGGCGACATCTATTACAGCTATGACAATTATACGTTTTATACCGATCGTTCCTGCCAAAGTCAGGCGGGTATTTATTATCCCTATTATCAGTTTGTCTTCCTGCGCTCCAAAACGGGAATCAAGGAAGAAACCTTTAATCGCTTTCTGTCGGTAAAAGGCAAGAATGACCGCAGCAAGCTTTGGAATACGGGCGCCATCTGGCTGCATGCGCAGGAAACATATGGCGTTAACGCGGCCGAGATCTTTGCCATGGCCTGTTTGGAGTCGGGCTACGGCATGAGTGATTATGCGCAAAACCGCAACAATCTTTTTGGCTGGAATGCCGTGGACTCCAATCCGAATCAGGCAAGCTATTTTAAAAATGTGGAGCAGGCGATCAATGAACATATGGGCGTGAATCTGCGCGGTTATCTGGATATTTATGACGGTCGTTACTTCGGCTCACATTTGGGCAATAAAGAATCAGGTTTCAATGTCAAATATGCAACGGACAATTATTGGGGCGTAAAGATCGCTTCAATCGCTTATGAATTGGATAAATGCGATAACCATTATGATGGTCATTTGACGGATTTCAACCGGGTTTCGCTGGGTATTGTCAAAGATGATCAGATGACGGTCATAAGGAAAGCGCCGGATGGCGCAACGCTTTATGCGACGGCATATGGAGCACGTTATCAGAAAAATCATACACTTGCTATTTTAAGTGAAGCGGGCGAGTGGTATCAGGTGCAGTCTACCAACCCGGTAGACGGTAGCGGCAATGCAATGCCGTCATTGAAAGGTGTCGGCTTGTTCCCGTATACATGGGATCGTGCCGTGGGCTGGATACGCAAAGATCAGGTGACGAAAATCAATGGCACTGTGGTGACAACAGAGGGCCGCAAGGCAACAGGCGATCCGGTACGAACCGTAACGGAGCTGGCATGGAATCAAGATGGTAAGCTGCATATGGCGGGAGAGAATTATGTACCCGGCATATATGCGGATCAGGAAAATACGGCCGTGCAGAAAATATATGTGCAAAATGTACAATTTGCCGATGTGATTGAACAGAATTTGTCATTGACCGTGCAAAATCTGGATCAGATTACCTGGAAAACCGACATGGATGTGACCGGGCTGGAAAATGGAAAGTACTTCTTCCGCATGGCGTCGACCTATGCGCTGACGAAAGAATATGATGCCGCGTATCCCTTAGGGGTTATGGAAAAGCTTCCCCAGGACGCTATTTATAAAGGTCGTGTATATGCGCTTAGCAAAGAGCAATTCGGCAATGCGGAAATATTGACATTGACGATTACCAATTTAGATTGCGGTAAGGGAAGCAGCTATGATGCGCAAAGTGATGCCTGTGCCTGCTTAGAAGGATATGAGAAATGGAAACCGGGTGAAGGCTGTTCATTAATCGCACAGCCGAAGGAAAATATTTCGTTATGGAAGAGTCTGGATGATGCTTCTTATGATGCGGACGGAAAAACGATTATTTTGAACGGGATGGCCTTTTTAAAGGGCATGGATGCCGGAAGTGATGTGCAGATTGAAGTTATTCTAAGAGGGATGGAAAGCGGAGAAGAAGTGAAGGCCCAGACAACCGTAAGCGCCATGTCTTCCCCCCTTGAGCTATATGACGGATATACCTATGCCAATATCCTTTATCGGGCCGCCATTGATACAAGTACGCTGGCTAAGGATATTTATCTGGTTCGCATTCAGGTACAAAATGGAGATGTTAAAAAGGAAGACTCTCTATTCTCCATCAAGGATACGATTGATCTTCCGGAAGTTAAAGTAAATGAGAATGCCGTTCGTCTCTTTGCCAATCCGATGTACAGTTATCGCATGGAGCTGGCTGTAGAGACACCATCCATTGATCGCAGTTTGATTCATAAGCCGCTGCGCTCGGCGTCGGTCTATGGTGCTAATCAGATACAGATTAAAAACGGGGTCTTGTCGATTGACGGTTACGGTTTAATGCGCAATACGCCGATCGGTATTTCTGAGCATCCGGTTTATTCCGTTTTGCTGGTGAATCAAAAAGGCGAGATACAAACACAGGCGGCTGAGAATAAGGCGTGCAGTGTGGACTTTTCCAAACTGTTGGGAGTGGATTACAGTTTAGAGCGGGCATGCTTCGACGTTGCGATTGATCTGCAGGTGTTACCGGAGGGGACATATACCATGTTTCTGGATCTGAAAACGGATGAAGCCCGCGATATTTATGAGATGTATGATATCCGGGATATGCAGGAAGTGAAAGAAGTGGACAAGGGACGGATTTATACATTGTCAAAGACGAAGGTGCATGATCGTTATATATTGACCATTCAGAAGGAAGTGAGCGAATGAAGAGATTGAGCGGAACAACCAGAATATTATTGATCATCATGTTGATATTGTCGGCCATAACGGGCTTGGCCGGTATCGCTTATCTGCGTACTTCGGCTAAAAAAGTGGAAGTGCCGGATTTTATCGGTAAAGAGAAAAAGGATGTCGAAACGTGGGCTTTGGAAAATAAAATCGCTTCCTCTCAACTGGTCTATGATTATATTTTTGATGACAACAGCAAAGAAGATACCGTCTTGCAGCAAAGTCTGCCGGCGAAGACGATGATGAAAAAAAAGGATATTCTGACCATATCCGTCTCTTCCGGTCCTGATCCTGATTTCGCAATGGCTTTGCCGGATTTCAGCGGCAAAGAGCAGAAGGAAGTGGAAGCCTGGTTTCAGGATAATCACTTTACCAATGTGGCCTATGCCTTCATGCCGGATGAAAAAATTGCGAAAAATATATTTCTGAAAGCCTCTGTAAAGGCGGGGGAATCGGTCAAGCGTTCGCAGAATCTGACCGTGACCTTTTCTTCCGGCACTAAAAATGCGGAAGGCACGGTGACGGTACCTGATTTTTCAACATACAGTCAGAAAAATATTCAGGCGTGGGGCGTGACGAATCATGTGACGGTGGAATTCGCTTTTGCCGCAAGTGATAAGATCGCTAAAGGCAAGATCATTTCGCAGAGTGTCAAAGCCGGGACAACGGTAAAGGCGGGAAGTAAAATGACCGTGACCATTTCTTCCGGGCGAACGGTAGCGGTGAGCAGCTGGATCGGCAAGTCAAAAAAAGCGGCGGAAGAGTGGATTAAAAAGAATGGTTTGAAAGCCAATTATCTGGAGAAATACAGCAATAAGGAAGCGGGGATTATTCTGGAGCAGAATCCGTCTTCAAAAACAGTCGGCGAAGGGGCAACGATTGTCTTTACGGTTTCCATCGGAAAAGTGGATCTGGCGAATTATACGGATAAGAAAAAGAGCGATTTCGTCAATTATATACGCGCTTTGAATACGGGATATAATGGATCTGCCAATATCAAGGTGGATTATACGGAGCAGGAAAGTGACAAGCCGGCCGGTACGATCGTCTCGCAGTCCATCAGCGGAAAAGTTGACCCGGGAACAAGCGTAAAGGTTGTCGTCGCCATCGGCAAAAAGGTGACGGTTGTCAATAAGGCCGGAAGCGGGCTGGATGATTTCAAAAAGTATATCAGCGGACTGGGATTGAAGCTGGGGACGATCACATATACGTATCATGACACGATTGCCGGCGGCTATTTGGTTTCCAACGATACCGGTACGTATCATTCCGGCGCCGGGGTCAATTGTGTAGTTTCCAAGGGCCCCTATACATGGGATCCGGGAAATATGGCGAAGAAAGGCGCGAGCTGGCAGACTTTATATGCCGGTTCCAATGAGGCGCGCAAATATGGTTATACCCTTGTGAAAACGGATGTTCAAAGCGATCAGCCGGAAGGTACGATGACGGAAGACTGCACCATCAGCAACAAGACGATTTCCTGCAAGGTTGCCGTACCGGTCATGATCACAGCCGCCAATGTCGTGGGGCAAGATAAAGACGCTGCCAGCAATACTTTGACGCAGCTTGGTTTTGCGGTTTCATTGATTGAAGATGCGAATTACAGTGATACGCCTTTCGGGCAGGTCATTGGCCAAAGCATAGCTGCGGGAACAAGCGTTCGTAAAGGGACAACGATCATCCTGACTTATTCCAAAGGGCCAAAACCGGTTGTTACAAAAGAGGTTCCGTCTATTCCTGCGGCGATTTATGACGGTCAGTCAGCGGAAACGATCATTTCCGGAGTTAAGGGCATATTGAATGGCGCCGGCTTCTATAATCTGGAATTTATAGCGGAAGATACGACAAATACAACCAATAAAAAAGGTTTGAAATCCATTTCACCGGGCAGCGGCACCGTGATTAACGTGGAAGATAAAATCACGATTGTTTATTATACAAGTCAAAATTAGCGAGAAGCCTGCGTATTGGAAAAGAAAAAAGACATCTGTTTAAGACAGCAGATGTCTTTTCGTTCACTCAATATTGTTTGGGACCGTCCGGTGTCTGAATGACAACCGGAGCTTTCTTCCAATTTACATTGACCATCCACAGCCACAGGAGAAAACCGATTCCCAGATAAAGGAAGAAGCAGATCCATGAGCCGGCGCCTTGTCCCAGGGTGCAGAAGAAAGCGACAAGCAAAGCGATCGTCAATGCCAGATAACGTGTAAAATTTCCGCCCTTTAGTTTATATGTTGTCCAGTTTGGATGCTGACGATGCATGCGTATGGCGGCGACCATCGTGATCGCGTAAGCGCATGCGCATCCAAAGGCCATCAGATTGAAAAAGTCATTCATAAAGGTACCGGCATTCTGCAAAATCAGAAACAAGATGGAAACGACAAGCAGAAGAATGTTCGGCAGAATCGGCTGCGCATGAGAATTCAGCTTTGCAAAACCGGCGGGAAGGAAATTACTTTTTCCCATGGCGTACAGCAAGCGCACGGTGGAAAGCCAGAAACCAAGCAGACAAGTGCCGATGGCGCATAAAATGGCAGCAAAGCCGAAGATGACGGACCAGAAATTCCAACTTCCGCCTAACTGCTCCATCATGGAAATAGCCAGAAAACCGTTGACGGCACTGCCGCCGTTTTCAACAAGCGGCTGACAAGGCATTCCCCCAAGACCGATAAAGAAAATGACATAAACGACGCTGCAGGTGAGAATGGATCCCCAGATTGCCTTGGTACTGTCGGTTAAGTCGAAGTTTCCTTCTTCAATCATCTGGGGAACGGTTTCAAAGCCGAAAAACGGCGTGATCAGGAAAGCCAGCCCGATCAGCCAGCCCGGAATACCAAGATGAGAAGCCGTCTGGGTATAGAAGAAGTTATGGAAATTTTCCAGACGCCACTGTCCTGAAAAAATAAATCCGATTGTCGCCGCAATGCATCCCAAGATAGCGCACGCCAACATGACAAGCTGAATCTTGCCTGATATTTCCACATTTTGAAGACTCAGAATAAAATAGCCGATTAAAGCAACGGCGGCTACGATTTCAACAACCAGAAAACTGGAAGAGAAATGAAAAATGTGGAACAGCCATTGCACAATCGCCATGACGGCGGCAGGCGGTACGGCAATCCATGCGGCCATGATCAGCCAGGCACTTAAAAAGCCCATGTGCTTATTCAAACCGACGGTATTATAAATTAATTCGCCGCCCGCTTGCGGAAAGCAGGGTGCGAGCTCACAATAAACGAAAGCGATCGGCAAAATCAGAAGGGTCATCAATATAAAGGCCAGCCATGTGCCCGGGCCGCAATTTTCATAGAAAATGGAATCCCAATAGCCGATGAAAGTAAAGATCGCGCCGGCCGCAATCGCGTAAACGTAAATCAGTTTCAATGAGCGTTGAAGCCTTGTCGGCTCCGTTGTCTTTTTATTTTGCATAAGTTTTCTCTTGAAAAGTATCTGTGCTTCCCTTCAGGAAGCACAGATGTTCAACTTTCTTTTTCACTTAGAATTTTTCTTCGCCATCCGGCGTCTCAATCGTTACGGAAGAGTTTTTCCAGCGTACATTGACCATGTACAGCCATAAAAGCACACCGACGCCCATATAGACGGCAAAGGAAATCCATGAGCCTATGCCTTGTCCCAAGGTGCAGAAGAAGGCGATCAGCAACATGATCAGCATCGCCGCATACTTGGTCAGCGTACTGTGTTTCAAAGCATTGGGGCTTTTCCAGGACGGATGTTTGCGGGAAATGCGTACCGCTGAAATCATGGTCAGTGCATAAGCGCACGCACAGCCAAACGACATCAGATTGAAAAAGTCATTCATGAACGAACCGGCATTCATCAAGAACAGGAAAGTCAAGGAAATGCCAAGCAGGAAGATGTTCGGCAAAACCGGCTGCTGATGCTTGTTCACTTTCGTGAAGGAAGCCGGTAAAAAGTTTTTGGAGGCCATGGAATACAGCATGCGTACGGTCGACATCCAGAAGCCCAGAACCGAAGCGCCAAGGCCGATCAGAATGGAGAAAATTCCATATAATAAAGGCCATGTTCTCCAGCCCAGAATCCGCTGCATGTTAATGATGGTTAAAAAGCCGTCCGCAGCATCACCGGCCATCAGGTTTTGATAAGAATCCAGACCGGCGACACAGAAGTAGAAGAAAACATAGATGATTCCGCAGGTCAATACGGAACCGCAGATCGCTTTCTTGGTATTCTTGATCGGGAAATCACCCTCTTCAACCATCTGCGGAACTGTCTCAAAGCCGAAGTACGGCGTGATCAGAAGCGCCATCCCGATAATCCATCCCGGAATGCCGTTGGCCGATTCCAATGTTGTCTGGAACATGGAGGCCATATGATGAATGGACCAATGGCCGCTTGTCAGCAATAAAATACCGGTGATAACGGTAGAGACGATATTGACAAACAGACAGGTGGCCTGAATTTTGGTCAGCGTTGAAATGTCCTGCAGACTCATGAAGAAAACCAACAGGAGGATGGCGATGCCCAAAGCCATAATTCCCGTAAATGAAAGATTCGCTCCCAGAAATTTTGAAACGTAGGTGGCAATGGCCATGACGATAGCGGGCGGTACGGCAATCCAGGCGGCCATGATCAGCCATGAAGCGAAGAATCCGGCATGTTTGCTGAGACCGACGGTATTATAAATCAGTTCGCCTCCCGCCGTTTTAAAGAGGGGAGATATTTCCGAATAAACAAGTGCAGTCGGTAAAATAGCCAGCGTCATCAGGCCGAATGCGAGCCATGTGCCCGGGCCGCAATAGCCGAAAAATACAGAATCCCAATAACTTACCCAGGTGAAGATTGATCCCGTAGCGACGGTATAGACAAAAAACACTTTCAGCGTTTTCTGCAGGCCGGCCCGGTTTTCATTATTACTTACAGACATAAAAACCCCTTTGCTAGCGGTGTTTGTGTTTGTTCCTATCCTTGTCTTATTTTAACGCATGGAAATGAATTTGGTGCAATAAATTCATCATAGCGCAAAAAAATAATGCATGTCAGGTCTTTTCAGCCCAGTTTCGTGAAAAAAAGCACTTGAAAGAATTTCGGGAAGGTGTAGAGTATAAATGCGGTGCATCCTATCCAGAAACACGCACATAAAAAATATGAAGGAAGGAAATGAAAATGGCTAAATTAGATGGAAAAACAGCATTGATCACCGGAGCGGCCGCGGGGCTTGGCGAAGGTATCGCGGAAGTTTACGCAAAAGACGGCGCCAAGATCTGCATGGTTGATCTTTCGGAAACCGTTCATCAGACAGCAAAGCGGATTCAGGAGATGTATCCGCATGCGGAAATCATGACATATGTTGCAAATGTTGCTAAAAAAGAAGAGATGATCGCGGCGGCCAAGGCGACATTCGATCGTTTCGGCGCTTTGGATATTGCCTGCTGCAATGCGGGCGTGTGCCGGCTGGCACCATTTGAAGAAATGACGGATGAAATTCGTGATTTCCATATTGATGTCAATATCAAGGGTACATGGAATACCGCTCAGGCCTGCATTCCGTATATGCTGAAAGCGGGAAAAGGAGCGATTGTCATTGCTTCAAGCGTGACGGGTGATATTGTTGCGGATGGAGGCGAAGCGGCCTATGCCATGAGCAAGGCGGCGCTTGTCGGTCTGACAAGATGTCTGGCGGTAGAGTATGCACCGAAACATATTCGGGTCAACTGCAGTCAGCTTGGCTATGCCCGTACACCGATGGTTGAAAAGATGGCGATTGAATCCGATCCGTCCAATCCGGAAGCGGCGATTCAGGCGATTGCCAACAATGTTCCTCTAGGACGCTTGGCAAAGCCGACCGAAGTGGGCGAATTGTTTGCTTTCCTTGGCAGTGATGAGTCTTCCTATATCACTGGCGCGCAGGTGGTAATTGACGGCGCGGCGACATTGCCGGAAACAAACTCCATGGGAACAAATTAAATATACAGCGGAACAGTCGAAAGGCTGTTCTTTTTTTATGGGCGCATGGCCCTGTTGAGCACGAAGTGCGAAACAAAAAACCACC
>CAUTVM010000037.1:0-15961 GCA_963541855.1 uncultured Erysipelotrichaceae bacterium | reverse complement strand
GCCATCAAAACATCATCCCAAAGCGATCATGACGATCTGTGAAAACTGCCGTCTGTCCATACCCAGAAGATTTTCAACGGCTCGTGTTACGGCTTGATTTTTATGGACCATATGCCCGTTGGGATAAGTGAGCACTGCATCGCCAGCGCGTTTAACTGTCTTTACCTTGCCGTTTTTCTGCATCCGGGAAACGGTATATTCCGGACTTCTATGAATGGAATATATATTTTTTTGAAACAGAAAATCCAGCTCTACAAAAGTCTTTACTGAAGAAGCAGCATATTGTGACCGCAGCATGGACGGCTTTCGGTATTCTCCGCTTGCTTCGCCGAATAAGGCAAATGTCAGGGCGTCAAAAATTGTCGTTTTGCCCGCCCCGGTATCGCCATAGATAAGATAGAGCCCATGGCTTCCAAGTGCATTAAGATCCAGTGTTGTTTCCCCCGCATACGGACCAAAGGCAGACATCGTCAATTTAAGCGGTCTCATCTTTGTTCTCCTTCCATACTTCTTTGATCAGATTCTGCATATAGTCCTTTTGCGCTTCGCTCATCGGTTTTTCATTCCGCAGTGCGTAAAAATCGGCAAATAATTCTAATGGGGAACGCTCTTCAATGGCACTTAATTGCGCTTGTATATGGTCATGGCGCGTGCGTTCATTATCATATTCCATCTGCATGAGGAAAGGATATTCCGTTCTTAAAATGGAAAGCGCATCCGGAACATCTTCTTCATTCGTTAACGTAATGGCCACATATTGATCCTTATGGGCCTCAACCATCTCGCTTTGCGTCAATTCCTGAAAGGTTCCGCGCAAAATCACCATGTCTCGTCTTGGCTTCAAAGGAATCGTGCTGATACGGTACTCTCCCTTTTCCGCTATGGAAAACAGTGTGAGGGACTTTGTATGCATGGCTTCTCCAAGAGCGTATTTCAATGGTGCACCACTGTAGCGGATCCATGCCTCTTTCACCGACTGGGCGCGATGGAGATGTCCCAACGCAACATAATCAAATCCTGCAAAGACAGATGGATCAATATGATCCACACCGCCAACGGTCAGCTCTTCTGAACTATCCGCATCTATATTTCCCCCGGCCACAAATTGATGAGCCACTAAGATATTTCGCTCCGTAAAATCAATCGGTGCATGCGTCAGCACATAGCGAACGGCATCCGTATAAGAATGAATTTCTTCCGCCTCTTTCGCCATGCAATAACGCCGCACATCCAGGGGGCGTATGAAGGGAAGGCTCCATACATGCAATATTCCGTAAGCGTCACTCATATCGGTGCATGCAAGTGATCCTTCATATGTACCGGTAATATGAATGTGCATGGTATCCAAAAATTCGGCCGCAAAGGAAAGACGCTCTCCGGAATCGTGATTTCCCGCAATCAGAAAAATTTCAATCTTCGCTTCTTGCAGTTCTTTCAGAAAATCATTCAGCAGGCAAACGGCTTCTTCGCTTGGTACCGGGCGGTCATAAATATCGCCGGCCAGCAAAATCGCATCTACACGCTTGTGCACACAGATCATGAAAATCTCATGTAAAATATGACGCTGTTCTTCCAGCATGGAGTAATGACTGACGGCTTTACCCAGATGCAGGTCGGCGACGTGTGCAAATTTCATTTCTGTTTTTCCTGTCCTTCTTTTTGTTCCGCATAATGATCCAGACGCGGCAGTGACCAATGAAAATAACTGGACAATATTCTGATAATCACAATGCAGATCGCACCTAAATAAATACCCGGCACGCCATATCCATAGCGCATGCAGATCACGCACAAAATCCCACCGGCAATGGAGGCTACCGCGTAAATGTATTTTCGGAAAATATCCGGCAGCTGGTCGACCATCATGTCGCGCAGCAGACCTCCGCCAACGCCGGTGATCATGCCGCTGAATACAGAGAGAAAAAGATTTGAACCTGCAGAAATGCGAAATGCGGTTTCACATCCCATAACGGTAAAAAAGCCCAGGCCGATCGCATCCATATAAAATAATATCTTGCGGTATAGGTTACGGTCTATCGGAAAGCCGCGTTTCATCTGGAAAGCGGCCGTAATAAAAACCAGCAAAGCGGAAACGGCGGCGATGGAAATATAAAACGGATTGACAAACGCCGTCGGAGGAATTTGTCCCAGGATCATATCACGAATGACACCGCCTCCGGTTGCGGTAATTATTCCTAAAGCCAGTACGCCGAATAAATCCGTCTTGGCACGTAAGCCGCACACCGCTCCGCTGATTGCAAATGCTATTGTACCGATCAATTCAAAAATAAATGTCACATGTTCCATAACGTCACCTGTCATTCATTATACGTGTATCGTCCTGCACAATGTATAACTTCCGCTATTTTACAGAGGCGCTTTCAAAAAAAATTTGAGCGCAAAATAACGCTCAAGCGAAAATGATTGACAGCATACTGACGAATCGATAGTATAAAGGCGGTGCTTTAAGGCAGGTCCCGTGAGGCCGCCAAGGATCAAGAGCGAATGTGCAGAAAGGACAAGCGCGGTTTTCCTTGGGAAGACTGCGCTTTTTTTGCAAAGCGATGAGGAGCACCGAAAAGGAGGATTTATGAAACTGATCTACCGTGTCGAAGACAAGCCGAAATTCGGCGCTCTTATGCTTTATGGATTTCAGCAGGTATTAGCTGTCATGGCCGCGACCATTGCCGTGCCCATGATCATCGGTCATGATATGAGCCCGGCCGCGGCCTTACTGGGAGCAGGAGTTGGCACGCTTATTTACATCCGTTTTACCCGTCGAAAAAGTCCGGTCTTTTTAGGAAGTTCTTTTGCTTTCATCGGTTCAATGACCGCCGCCTTTGCCGGTGCCGTCAGTATGCAGGCGGGATATGCTGGTCTGATTATCGGTGCTTTCTTTGCCGGCCTTGTATATGTCGTTCTTGCGATGATCATCCGCATAAGCGGAACCGCTTGGATTGATCGTTTAATGCCGGCTGTCGTCATCGGACCGACCGTATCCATCATCGGCCTCAGCCTGGCCGCTAATGCGATTGCCGATCTGCAAAAAAGTTCCGTTACCGGAAACAATACAAAAATCGCCGTACTTTGCGGATTGATCACCTTAATCGCCGCCATGCTGGCAAGTACATATGGCAAAAAGCATGCACGTATGCTGCCGTTTATCATCGGTATTCTCTGCGGTTATATGGCGGCTGCCATATGTACCCTGATCGGAATGAAGACCGGTAATGAAAATCTGATGATTACGGATTTTTCCGCCTTTACCGGCCTGTTCCAGAATGGCATTTCATTATCGACATTTATCAATATTCCTTCTTTCACTTTTATATCTGCTCTAGAAGGGGTCAAAGACATCGACACGGCATATATCGGCACTATCTTCGCTGCTTATGTTCCCGTCGCTTTTGTCGTTTTTGCCGAGCATATTGCCGATCATAAAAATATTTCCAGTATCATTGAGCGTGATCTGCTCAAAGATCCCGGTTTGGATCGTTCTCTTCTGGGGGACGGTATCGGCTCAATGATCGGTGCCTTTTTCGGGGGCTGCCCGAATACGACCTATGGCGAATCCGTCGGCTGTATCGCCATTACACGCAACGCATCCATTACAACCATCATAATGGCTGCCGTCGAATGCATTCTGCTGGCCTTCCTTTCTCCTGTCGTCGCCTTTATTGCGACCATTCCTGCATGTGTCATGGGCGGTGTCTGCATGGCGCTATATGGCTTTATTGCGGTCAGTGGCCTGAAGATGATTCAACAGATTAATCTGGATAAAAATCGAAATCTCTTTGTCGTTTCATCCATATTGATCGCCGGTATCGGCGGATTATCGCTCTCCTTTGGCAAAATAACCATCACCAGCATTGCCTGTGCTTTGCTTCTCGGCATCATCGTGAATGTACTGCTTGGAAAAGAAACGGACGCATAATGATGCCTTCCATGCACGTCTTTTAATATCTTTCCTTTCTGCGCCGCGGGCGATGGCGTCTATGGCGCATACGCATGCGTTTCCTGCGCAGCAATCCTAAAAGAACCGCAATGCATCCTGTTGCAAGCATGCTTAAAAGCGAATGTTCTTTAAGGCGCCGCCACACATAGGCAAACATGTTGCGATGAATGGTTTCATCGGCATATAGACTGGTTGTATAAATGACCTGCTCATCCGCAGTTATCGTCAAGGAGCCTACTTGAGCTCCTTTTGCAATCGGTGCATACAAATTATCCGCCACCTGCGGTTTGATCTGTATATCGGCATTCTTCGGCAAGTCCATCATGACCGCTTCCGGATTAAAGACGGTCATATTTTTTCCTGGCCATGTATCCAGTATCGGGATATCCGCCAGCTGCATATGACTTTCCATAACCGTCTTCCGTTCATAGTGATCGCTGTACCACCTGTATAATGTTTCCGCATCACGGATATGGCCGTCCCCTTCACTTCCGCCGGTCACCAAAATCAGGTGCATGCCGTTGAAATCCGCCGCCGAGGCAAGACAACGGCCGGCCTGCAATGTATAGCCGGTTTTGCCGCCGATCAATCCGGGGATTTCTCCGTTGATTTTTGACCATACCGTACTTTCCAGAACTAATCCGTTCGTCGTAACATAAGATGAGGTGCCGATCAGCTCTTTAAATGTTTCATTTTGCAGACAGTATTGCAATAAAATCGCCATATCATGCGCCGTACTGTAATGATCTTCGGCATGTAAACCGGTGGGATTTGAAAAATGCGTATGCTGCATGCCGATTTCCTGTGCTTTTTGATTCATCAGTTCCACAAAAGCCGCCATATCGCCGCTGACCGTCATCACTAACGCCTGAACGGCATCCGCCCCGCTTGGCAAGGCGCATCCATACAGCAGATCTCTTACCGTCACAACGGAGCCTTCTTCAAAACCCGCTACGCTTGCGTTTGCTTCTAAAAGACCCTCCCACATCGTGGGGGTTATAGTGACAGTTTGATTGAGATCCTTCAAATTCTCGATGGCCAGAATTTCGGTCATCATTTTCGTCAAGCTGGCCGGAAACATTTGTTCATCTCCATGGCGGTTTAAAAGAATCTGATTTTGATCGGCGTCATAGAGAAAAACCGTTGACGATGTAACTGCCGGCGCGTTTTCTTCCACATAAGGATAAGTATTGGATTGTATGTCATTTTCTTCGGCACATATCGGAAACGATATATTGCTGATTAAAAACAGGATTCCAAGCCAAATCATCTGCCGTCGTTTCATTTCGTTTTTCCAAAATGCCGCTCATGGCGGATAAGTAAAGACGGATTTATGGTCACAAATAAATTTTCTTCCATATTCTCAAGGCCGCTTTCCGTTTCCAACATCCCGGCGGCACTCAGCGCTCTGGATTCTTCTTCGCTTGCAAACTGATATACATATCCAGCTCCGCCTTGCAACAGTGCACCCGATACCGCCTTATAAATTTCCGCTTTTTCCATCATATTAAAAATTCCATTTAACTTCACTACCGTCACTAAAATGGAAATATACTGCGGCTGTCCCTGCTGCTGCATCTTCGTAAGAAGCGGCAGTTCATTCGCCGTCGGCTCTGCCGTGGCCAGCAGAAAAGCATTGCGCTTGTCCGGCATTTCAACCAGAATGCCATATTTTGAACTGGCGATATCTTCCGCATCTTGACGATGCAGAGATTCCAGTTTCTCATATAATCCCTGTCCGTATAATAAAGAAAAATGCGGAGCCTGTGTCTTTTGATTCAACAAGCTTAAGATGACTGCCAGTTTTTCTTTTCGGATCAAATCCTGCATGCGCTCATGCCGATGATTGGGATTGCGCACGACATCAAACGGTATGGCCATGAAAAAGGAATAAATGATACTGATTCCGGTTAATAAAATCGCCGGTACGGATATGGAAAATAAAATAATCCGGGCAAGACCTGTCGTATGAAAGCCGCCATAAACTAAAGTTATGCAGAAAAGAACGGCACTGCAAAGCAAACCGTTTCCGTTCCTTACAAAGAAAAACAATCCCATTGCGATCAGCAGCAATATCATCGCCATAAGAAGGGTATTCGGCATGCAAACCTCCTGACTGAGAATTTATTATATCGTTTTTAGGCCAAAAGAAGAAAATATTACATACCTCAAATTTTTTTGAAAGCTCCTCTCTCACTGTTATTCCGAATGCAAGTTCCTTTAATAATCTATCTTCCTAAAAGCATCTACATGACCCACATTTTGATGTCTGTTGCTGACGTGAATTTTCTGAAACTTTCGGCCGCTTTCTCTAACAGCTGCTCAAGATTTATGTCATTCTCGAGGCAGTCGTTCACAACGCGTATGTCTTTGGCCTTTTCCGTAACCATCGCTCTAGCAGAGTCTGACATGGATGAATCAAATATGCCATCATCTGCCGGAACAAGCATATTTCCCATAACCAAAAAATCTTTTCCTATGCCTGTATAGCCCTCTCCTTCTTCTGCTTTACGAAAAACAATAGAGCCATGTATTACACCGAGATCATAAGAGCCAACCGAAAAGCCGCTTTTGACAGATATCAGATTATTTACATCGACAACTGAATTGATCCTATACCGTGCGTCTCCACGCCGAACCCTGCGAATCAAAGCCTCAGTGGACACCCTGTACCTTCCGGGATTTCTGCCAAATGCCTTATATGCTGCTCAGCTTCCCCGTATGCCGGGCATATCACTCCTCATCAGTAGCTTATCTCACCTCTGGAAGGACAACACCATCCATATCTTCCCAAAAGCGATTATCAGGTTCCGTACTTCTGTTTGAAACTGAAGAACCCCAAGTCTGTTATCCGGACAGGCTGCGTATAAGCTCTTATCTATTGAAATATCGTCGTACAAAAAAATCTCTCCCTTACACATTATCAAGAATTGATCACAACTGCCTTCTTTTTACTTCCTTACATAGGCCGTTGATGGTCCGCCGCCTATTTTCGCAATGTATCCACTCTTCACAAGTTCAGTCAAAGTCCTTTCGACGGTAACCCTGCTGATATCCGGGCAGATATCCATGATCTCTTTCTTCGTGATTTTACCGACGCGCCTGTCAATAATAGCGCGGATTCGATCCGGCTTAGAAAGACTTCTATTCTGAAGCAGTTGAATCCGGCTCTCCAATTCGTCGTATGCACGGTTCAGAATGCCAAGATAGTAGTTCACAAAGGGAACATAGTTATTGGACTCCTCATGCCATCCAATAGAACTCGACTGGAGAGCATCATAATAGGTTTCTTTGGACTTCTCAATCAGCATCTCGACGCTGATGTATTTGCCGACGATATATCCGGCCTTATACAAGAGGAGAAGTGTCAGGAGCCTGCTCATGCGCCCGTTTCCATCATTAAACGGATGGATACAAAGAAAATCCAGAATGAACATCGGAATCAAGACAAGCTTATCTATCCTCTCTTCATCCCACGCTTTCAAGAAGGCATCGCAAAGGCTGTCCATAGCCTCAGCAGTTTGCCAAGCGGGGACGGGAGTAAACCTTGCCTTATGATGACCTTCTGCATCCGTCTCTGCAATGACGTTATCTGCGTTTTTGAATTCACCGCCGACAGCGCCTGCTGAATAAGAGTACAAATCTCTGTGGAGCTGAAGGATGACACCCGGCCTTGGCCTGATATGATCGTAGCTTTCATGGATCGTTGCCAAAACTTCACGGTATCCGGCAATCTCTTCTTCAGAACGATTTCTTGGCTCTGCTTTCATTTTGACCAGTTCTTCCAAACGCTTATCGGAAGTGTAAATTCCCTCAATACGGTTGGAAGCTCCGGTACTCTGGATTTTTGCAACTTCAAGAAGTGTTTTAAGCTCATCCGCATTAGCTTCTAGAAACAGTTCCTGTTTTCCCTTATGCTCATGAAGTCCCGCAAGAACCTTCAACAGCTCCGGTATCAGAAGTTTTTCCGGTGTTTTTTCGTAGTCGAATGTCCTCATGGTATCTCCTTCATTCCAAGAATTTCTCCATCATTATAGAGACAAATGATGGAGATTCCAATAGCTGTGATGGAGATTCTTCATCGCGGAAAGTATCTGTCTTATGTCCAAGTCTTGAATGATAACCGGTATTGTCGGAAGCCCAATCTGTTCACAAGCATGTTTCCTGCGGTGTCTGATTATTAACGCATAGCTGCCATCTCTAAGCGGCCTGGCGATTACCGGGACAAGAACGCCAATACTTCGAACGCTCTCCGTAATTATTTTCATCTCTTCATCATCCTCAACTTTGAAAGGATGATTCTGGAATGGCTTGAGCTTTTCCAGCTCGATGTTCTGCATGATTTCGTTTTCCTTGACCATGTCTGCATCCTCCTTTAACGCAAAAAGCGCTCCGCACGAACTGGTACTGAGCGCCGGTATAAACCATATTGCGTCAGGTCAAATTCAAACAAAACAGGACAAACCACTTCAGTCTATTAGCCCATTTTTAACCCATATAAACGGGTATAAATCAGGGCAAATCTCGTGAAAGAGAAAAAACCCGGAAAATCATGATTTCCCGAGTCTTTTTAGCATTTTGTTGAAGCAGTTGATTAACGCTTGCTGTACTGCGGTGCACGACGAGCGCCCTTAAGACCGTACTTCTTGCGCTCCTTAGCCCGTGAGTCGCGGGTCAATAAACCGGCTTTCTTTAAAACCGGACGATAATCCGATGAAGCCTCAAGCAATGCCCTGGCGATACCATGCCGCATAGCGCCGGCCTGTCCTGTGTATCCGCCGCCGCAAACATTGATCTTGATGTCAAACTGTCCCACTGTCTCTGTCAAAACCAGCGGACTGTTCACATCCATTCTTAGAACCGCCTGCGGAAGGAACTCTTCCAATGTTTTCCCATTGACCGTAATCACACCGGTTCCCGGAGTCATGAAGACACGGGCAACGGATGTCTTACGACGACCGGTTCCGATATACGTAATTGCATTCTTCTTTTTCGTAGCCATTGTCTTCACTCCTTACTTAACCTTTAACATAACCGGCTTCTGCGCGATATGAGGATGCTGTGATCCTGTATAAACAAACAGATGTTTACGCTGTACATCGCCAAGCTTGTTATGCGGCAACATACCCTTGACGGCTTTCTCTACCCATTCAACCGTATAACGCTCACGCATCACCTTGGTTGAACGTGTGCGAAGTCCTCCCGGCCACATGGAATGAGAAAAATACATTTTCTTTTCATCCTGATCACCGGTGATTTTGACTTTATCCGCATTGATGATGATCACATAATCACCACAATCAACATTCGGCGTATAAATCGGCTTGTTCTTGCCTCTTAATACCGTCGCAACCTGCGTTGCAAGACGACCGAGTGTGCAGTCTGCAGCATCCACCACATACCACTGATGCTTGATTTCAGCGGTTTTTGCCATTGTTGTCTGACGCATATAATTTTTCCTCCAGTTTTTCCGACTTGTAACTTTACCGGGGCTACAATCTTCGGCTCGGATAGCCGCTTATTATTCTAGACACCGCGCTCTTATTCGTCAATGCCGATTTAGCGATGCTCAATTGATGCTCAAGTGAGGTTCAAGTGAAAAGCGATGACGCCGATCATTATTCCGGGTGAAACAAGCGATATGAAGAACACAGCCGAAACTATAATCTGAGCTTTCAATGGAGTACCCAAAATCATAGATCAGATCGCTGATCGAACTCTGCTTATCGGCAACACGTTGCCTTTTGGCATATAAAGAAATCAGTATTTGCAGATAAGCTAATGCCGGATGATTCGGTATTGAATTTAGCGAAAAACAGTCTGACTTTCGATCGAAAAATAGTTGCTGTACTATAAATTATGCAGAGGAGCATATTTCCGAAAGTTAAGAGATACGCTTTCTCATATGACAGATGAGGCATTTGCGACAATCAAGTTGATTCCGGATTTTGATGAATAGATACTGCAAAACGAACTGCAAAACAATTTCACACAAGGTATAATTTCTTGAGGATTTCTGCGCAAAACCGCAAAAATATTCAATAGAGGACGCTGCACATGAAAATTAAAAAGAGATTACTATCTGTTCTTCATTGCTATAGCGAATTTATTCGTCTCCTGAAATACTGAAAATCAGAAATCATCAATCGCTTTGAAAGGCCTTATAACGGGCGCCGCCAAAGCAATATATTGGCCAAAACCATTAATCAGAAACTTCGTGTGCTGATTAATATTTCTAATAGTTTCTCAAATTTTGAGCGTTTCCGGACAAGGGCTCTGTACTTACTGTCTCAATGACAATCTATTCTATTCGCTAACCGGCTCTCTTCAATCACCGAAGCGCAAAGGAAAGAAGAGAGGAACCTGTACAAAAACAAGCCTCTTATCGAAAACAACATGAAGCCATATGATTCTGATAGACCAAATAACGCTGATGCATAATACGCTTTCTTCTGATACACTGCGATACAGCAATTGATATTCCATGTGATCTGTGAGAAAAAAAGACCCTATGGCCAAGAAGACTGTCCTTATCATGCCATAGAGCTTTTTATTTTCTGATCACTTAAATTCTATATGATTTTAAAGTATTGCTTATCAGATTTTTATTCCTCGGCAATTGCCTTTAACATCCAATGAAGCTTTTCATATTCCTTTACATAGCCGGTAAAGATATCAGATGTCGCATCATCACCTTCTTCATCTGCCAAGGCAATAATTTCCTTTGAAACCTTGATCCACCACTCTACGTCAATTGTAAGTACACGTATAGCTTCCGATGAAGAAATAGGTTCATCATGGCGATCATTTACTGTACTAAGCTCAAGAGCTTTCTTTAATTTTGCAACAGGAGAACCGCCAAGAGCCAAAATCCTTTCAGCAACCTCATCAATAATATCAGCAGACTGTTCGTAAAGAGCCTCAAGCTTTAAGTGTAAAGTGAAGAAGCCTTTACCTTTTAAGTTCCAATGCATATTGAGCAACTTAATATGCATAACTTCCTGATTTGCTAAAAAAGAATTCATTTTAGATAACAATTTTTCACTCATATAAGCCTTCCTTATCATTAATAATTAAACTTGCAGGATATGACTATGCGTCATATCTTTATTGCAACTGCATTATACCATTGTTATTTTTATATGCAATTATAATAATCTTGATGATTACGCACCAGAATATGGATTCTTCACATTCTCAATGCCACCCCGGTTACCGGCGTAAAATGTTGCGTTGATTTATTCAAACCTGCGCTGAATTTTACAGTCCATCTTCAAGCGGACAACCGGCTGAATCCTAAATAACGAGTTCCCTGAAAGGTGAGTTTTCCCTGATCGCCTTCGGCAATCATTCCATATTCCGTTCCATCCACTTTCAGTTCGATTCGATCTCCGCTTTCTACCTGAAAGGTAACGTAATAGGTTGAAGAATGCATCATAGAAAAGCCGGACGTTCCTTGCATATTTCCCCCACCTCCCGTCTGTTGAAAGGAAGCGGCCGTTCTCTTGGTCACAACCTTTGCTTCAACTGTGAGTATCGGCGCTTGATTATTTCGGTTCCACGTCATGATCCCTCTTACGATCATCATGACCATCATCCCCAAGGCAAGCAGGAAGACAATCGTAAACATGATTTCAAAAATCCCATAGCTGAACATCATCGATCTCCTCTCTGGCGAAATTTGTTCCCGTATATGATCATTTTACCACTCCAGAATTTTGCCCCTTATCCTTGGACGATGGACTTCAACTTTTTTAAAGGAATGATTCCTTTCTCATCAACTGTAATTCCTTTTTGCGTCAAAACTTTTACCAGTTCTGCGGACACTTGTTCCATCTTCCCCATTGCTCCCTCTTGATACAGCACGCCATTTATCCGGTTTTCCTTAACCCAAAAACGTCCGTAAATATCCGCTGTATGACGATCAGCTAAAACATAAGTACACTCTTCCCCATCACTTTTCAGCCACTCGCGAAAAACGACTTCTTCCGTTTCGGCCAGTATTTCAAAATAAGATACCTTCGTTAGCGTCAATCCTTCCGGATGCGCATTTTTACGTGCCAATGTCTTGGACTTCTGCTCCAGGATATAAGGAATATCCTGCGGATCACGACGCCCTTGGCCGACTTCCATTAACAGGGCCGTCATCATACGAACCATATGTCGAAGAAATCCATTCCCCACAAAAGAAATCGTGACGATATCACCTTCGCGATGAAAGTTTACAGAATAGATTGTACGTACCTGATTTTTCGTTTCACGCAGAGAATTTGTACATAGAGACGTAAAATCATGTGTTCCGATGAAATAGTTTGCTCCCTCTTTCATGCGTTCCACATCAAGCGGATAAGGACACTGAAACACACTATTTCGCGTAAATACATCATATGCTCCAAGGTTGATACGATAATCATACTGCTTTTCCCTTACACAATAGCGCGCATGGAAATGCATATTTACCCGCTCTACCTGCATGATATGAATATCCGCCGGCAGAAAGGCGTTAATGGCTCCCATCCATTTACGTTCCTTCATCTTGCGATCACTGTCAAAATGAAATACCTGTCCCGCAGCATTGACGCCTTTATCGGTTCTTCCCGAAGCAACGATCCTGATTTTATTTCCGGTGATATGTTTTAAGGCGCTTTCGATCTGTTCTTGCACACTGTCTCCATGCGTCTGCGATTGCCAGCCGCTGTAAGCATGCCCTTCATAAGCCACCGTACATTTCCAGCGCATCATCGGCAAACCGCCAGCACAATCATCAGGCAAAGCAATCCGCATGCGCATAACAGCGCCATATAATCCGTTCGCTTCATTTTCAGCACCTTATAACGCGTTCTAGGTTCACCCGGCATATAGCCGCGCGCTTCCATGGCATTTGCCAAATCTTCCGCGCGTTGAAAGGCGGACACAAACAAAGGCACAATTAACGACAAGATGGCCTGTATTTTCTCCTTAAACGAACCTTCTTTCATATCGACACCACGACTTTCCTGCGCTTTCATGATCCGGCCCGTCTCGTCAATCAGATCCGGAATAAAACGCAAAGCAATGCTGATCAGCATGGCGATTTCATGATATGGACAGCCCATTGCACCAAACGGGCGCAACAGTTCTTCAATGCCCATCGTCAGATCCAGCGGTTTGGTTGTCGCCGTCAATGTCGTTGTAATCATGATCATTAATAACAGACGCACGACAATATATGCCGTCTGTAATACCGCATCCTGATGCACCGAAAAGAACCCGATGGCAAACCACTTTGGCCCTGTTTTTATGATCCATGTATTGATGATCAAAAGAAAACACATCATCAGCAACATGGGACGCAAGCTTTTCCATACATAGCTGAAACTGAATTTTGATAATAAAATCAGTGCCGACAGAACCAATAACAAAATGCCATATCCCATCCATCCTGAAGGCACAAAAATTGCCGCCATCACCAGTAACATGATGATCATCTTCGCGCGCGGATCCATCCGATGTACGATTGAATCAAGCGGAATATATCTGCCCAGCGTTATATTATCCATGTGCTTTCACCTGTTTGGCGATAACCTTCGCCAATTCATCCATCGTAACTACGGAATCATCAATCACATATCCTTCGGCCGTTAATTGCTCGCGAAATTGAATTAATGCCGGCGGTAAAATATGCATACGGCGGCAAAGACTGCCGTCATGAAAAAATTCTTTTACCGAAGTATGCAAGCGCACCGATCCTTTTTCCATAACGATCACATCGCTGCAATAATGAAATACCTGCTCCATATCATGTGTAACAATTAAAACCGTCTTATGATACGCTGTATTCAGCTTGCGGAATAATTCCATCATTTCAACCGTTCCCTGCGGATCCAGGCCAGCCGTGGGCTCATCCAGCACAATGACCTCGGGATCCATGGCCAGAATGCCTGCAATCGCAACGCGACGTTTCTGCCCGCCCGATAATTCCAGAGGACTGCGATCCAGAAGTTCACTGTCTAGGCCCACCAGCTTCATGGCTTCAACCGCTTTACGATTTGCGGCCGCTTCCTTGATGCCGAAATTCTTAGGCCCAAATGCAATATCTTTTAAAACCGTTTCTTCAAACAGCTGATATTCAGGAAACTGAAAGACAAGACCCACGCGGCCGCGTAAAGCTTTCAGTCCTTTAGGCGTCTTATCGGCCTCAATCACCTGATCCAATACCGTTAGATGCCCTTTACTTGGCAAAAGCAAAGCATTCAGATGCTGCACCAGCGTACTCTTGCCCGATCCCGTCTGCCCGATAATCGCCGTTATCTTTCCCATCGGAATATGCAGATTGACATCAACAAGCGCCGCATAATGGAACGGCGTATCGGCGCCATATACATGTCCTACATGTTCGAATGTAATCGGCACAATTGTTCCACCAGCCCTTTCTGTGTCAAACTCTTTTTGACTAAAACACCTTGCTTATGCAAAGCATCACTCATCCGCATACTGAAGGGAAGATCCAGATGAATTTTATGGAGCGCTTTTTCATCCGCAAAGATTTCCTGCGGCGTTCCAAAAAGCACCGCATGCCCCTGATACATGGCAATGACATCATCACTATATGCCGCCTCATCAATATCGTGCGTAATCGACAAAATCGTCAGTTCTTTTTCTTTATGAAGCTGGTGGATTACACAGCGAATTTCCTCTTTTCCCTGCGGATCAAGCATGCTTGTCGCCTCGTCAAACAACAGAAATTCCGGGCGCATGGCCAATACGCCTGCAATCGCAACCCGCTGCTTCTGACCGCCCGACAAATGCATCGGCTCCGCATTTAAAAACGCTTCCATTCCCACTTTTTCAGCAAATGTATGAATGAGCGCATCCATCTTTTCCTGAGGAACCTGATGATTTTCCAGACCGAAGGCAATATCATCCCGTACCGTCGAGCCGATAAACTGATTATCCGGATTCTGGAAGACAATCCCCACCTTTTGCCGGATTGTTCGGATATTTTCTTCATTCAATTCCAACCCGTCAATACAGATCGTACCGCTTTTTTTCTCCAATAAGCCCAGCAGAAGCTTTGCCAGCGTTGATTTCCCACTGCCATTTTGACCGATCACGGTCGTATACGAACCCTTTGGAATCGAAAAAGATACATGCTCTACCGCATTTTGTTTTTGATCATAGGAAAACGTCAGATCGTTTACCTCAATACCTTGCATGTCCTGTTTCCCCTTCCATTTAAAACGTCTGTATTATACCAAAAGCACGATAAAAACGTCTGCTTCATGATAACAACGGTATAAAAAGAGAAATGACCAAAACCGCATAAGCCGCCATTTCTCTAAAAACCATACACACGAAAATACTGAATCATCCGTCTGTCAACGTGAAACGGTACAATCCAGCCACTGCCCATCCAGACACGCAGCCTGATTGGCAACATTGTAAATATCAGACAAAATCGCTCCGTCTTCTGTAAAAAACTGACGCGAAACCTGTACCTGCAAATCTTCCGATACCTGAACATCATACCCCTTGTCCGCAACCGCCTTGACAAATGTGTCACACTTGTCTGCATTGGAAAAAGCGATTAAATACGCAACATGAACCAACGTATCGGTTGGAAACTGCTGATTATATGTTTCATTTTTCGCCAACTCCGCCGCAATAAATTTTTCCGAAAGATAGGGATACAGCACGGCGATTTCTTTCACTTGCGGCCCATACGACTCCGCCTCATCCTCAAGCTTTACAAAATGCAATTCCTCATCATCTTGATCCGCTGCGTCCTCTTCCGATTTCTGCTCCAAAAGACGCCGCACGGCAACACTCGCCACCGCCGCAACTGACGCCGTCAATAACAAACGTAACAATCTGGACATTATTTTCACCTCACCTCCCTATTTTAGCATAGCTTTCTTCTAACCGGATTCCATCTGTTATGAAAAAGACCCAAGAACATCATCTCATTCTCAGGTCTTTTGCTTCATATTACTGCTTCTGTTCCTTAAACATCATGACTACTTTGAT
>CAUTVM010000036.1:0-17079 GCA_963541855.1 uncultured Erysipelotrichaceae bacterium | reverse complement strand
TTAATTTTATTACATGGATTTGCGGAGAATATTTTGAACGTTGGATAAGAAAAAAAAGATTGAAAAATATAATTAAAATTAAAGAAATTTCGAGATGTGATAATCTGCAAGCTAAAGATGAAATTGACCGAGCTCTTTAAAGCGAGGGATGCTTATTAACCGTTAGGTCAATATGATAGGAAGATTAGGAAAGATAAATTCCATTTTATAATAATATTTACATGTGTCATCCACTTTCAAATAGGGACAGAAAAAGACCGTAACAATTAAGCTACGGTCTAATTTTTTTATCCATCTGTAAAGCCACTTTGAGCTATCATTGGATTTATTCTTTTTGAAATCCTTACCCAATTTTATCCCAGTTGCTCATTCTAATATGCTAAAATCCTTGAGAATAAGCTATTTCTAAAAAAATATGTTCTACTCCAACTCAATCGTTCCCGGCGGCTTACTGGTTAAGTCATAGAGTACACGATTCACTCCACGCACTTCATTAATGATCCGCGTCATACACACCTGTAATACCGAAAAGGGAATATCTGCCGCCCGCGCCGTCATAAAATCACTCGTCAAAACTCCACGCAATATAATTGCATATTCGTACGTACGACCATCACCCATAACCCCGACCGAGCGCATATTACTGAGCGCCGCGAAAAACTGCCCCGATCCAAGATCAATTCCCGCCTTGCTCAATTCCATTCGATAAATAGCATCCGCCTCCTGGACAATATGCACCTTTTCTTCCGTCACTTCGCCAACAATGCGAATGCCTAACCCCGGCCCCGGAAACGGTTGACGATAAACAAGCGTACGCGGAATGCCAAGCTCAATTCCGACCTTGCGCACTTCATCCTTAAATAAATTTCGCAACGGCTCTACAATCTCCTTAAAATCCACATGATCCGGCAGACCGCCAACATTATGATGCGATTTAATCACCGCACTCTTGCCTACTCCCGATTCTACAACATCCGGATAAATAGTTCCCTGTGCCAGAAAATCCACCTTCCCCAGTTTTTTCGCCTCTTCCTGAAATACACGAATAAACTCCGCACCGATGATCTTCCGCTTTTTCTCTGGATCTTCCACACCTTTTAGCTGATCGTAGAAACGCTGCTGCGCATTGACACGAATAAAATTCAATTCATATGGTCCCTTCGGCCCAAAGACTTCTTCTACTTCATCCGCCTCATTCTTACGCAACAGGCCATGATTAACAAACACACATGTTAACTGCTTTCCAACCGCCTTTGAAAGCAAAACCGCACAGACACTCGAATCCACTCCACCGCTTAATGCACACAACACCCGGCCCGTTCCAATCTGCTTACGAAGATTTTCAATTGTTGTTTCAACAAAAGAATCCATCCGCCATTCCCCCTTGCAATGACAAATATCATAAATAAATGTATGAAACAATTTCTGCCCTTCTTCCGTATGCACCACTTCCGGATGAAATTGCACTGCATAAAGATTTTGCTCAACATTCTCCATCGCCGCCACCGGACATTTCTCAGTCGCAGCCAGAATCGTAAACTTCTCCGGAACTTTTGCAATATAATCCGTATGGCTCATCCAAACAACCGAGTTTTTCTTCCAATCTTTCAACAATACGGAATTGGAAGAAACCAAGGCCGCATCCGTATGACCATATTCACTGACAGGCGCCGTTTCTACCTGCCCGCCCAACAGATAAGCCATCAATTGCGCCCCATAACAAATGCCCAATACCGGGATACCACATGAAAACAACCGCTTATCATACCTCAAAGCCCCTTCGCCATATACACTGTCAGGACCGCCGGTCAGAATAATACCCACCGGCTTTTCAGCAAGAAGATCATCCAATGAAACGGAACCGGGAAGGATTTCACAATATACATGATTTTCACGAACACGACGCGCAATCAACTGTTTATATTGACCGCCAAAGTCCAAAATAATAATTTTCTCCAACATTATTTTTGCGCCTCCTTTTCCATTCTCTTCTTTAAAGCGGCACGAATAAATTCTCTGAAAATCGGATGTGCCCGATTGGGCCGCGACTTAAACTCCGGATGATACTGAACCCCAAGAAAAAATGCAAGATCACGATTCTCAACCGCTTCAACCAACAAACCATCCGGAGATGTTCCATCAATCAACAAACCTGCATCCATGCACTGTTGCCGATAAGCATTATTAAACTCATACCGATGCCGATGCCGTTCACTGATCTCTTTTTCGCCATAGCATTTTTCCAACAATGAACCTTCACGAATAATACACGGATACGCGCCCAAGCGCATTGTTCCGCCCTTATCCATGTCCTCATTCTGATCCTCCATAAAATCAATCACTCGATGTGTGCTTTCCTCATCAAATTCCCGCGAGTTTGCGTCCGCATATCCCAAAACATTACGAGCATATTCAATAACGGCAATCTGCATTCCAAGACAGATGCCAAAATACGGAATATCATGCTCTCGTGCATATCTTGCTGTCGCTACCATTCCTTCAATCCCCCGGCCGCCAAATCCGCCCGGAACAATAATGCCATCTACATCCCCAAATATTTCTTCCGCATTTTCATTGTTAATGCCTTCAGATTCCACCCACTTGATTTTGACATGCGCATCCGAATCATAGCCACCATGATGCAGCGCCTCCTTCACCGAAAGATAGGCATCGTGCAAGCGAACATACTTACCAACCAATGCAATACGAACGTTTTTAGAGCGATTACGAATACGCTCCAACATTGCCTCCCATTCTGTCATGTCCGCCGAAGGGACATCAATTTTTAATTTGCGACAGACAATGTCTGAAAAATGTCGTTTTTCCAACATAACAGGAGCATCATACAAAACGGATACATTCGTATTCGGAATAACGCAATCACTCTGCACATTGCAAAACAATGCAATCTTATGCAAAATATCATCCGGCAGCTCACCGTCAATACGCGGAATGATGATGTCCGGCCGAATACCGATTGACTGCAATTCTTTTACCGAATGCTGTGTCGGCTTTGATTTATATTCATCCGAACCGGCAATAAACGGCACCAACGTGACATGAATAAAACATGTATCCTCTGCCGGCTGTTCAATGGATATCTGACGAATTGCCTCCAGAAACGGCTGTGATTCTATATCGCCAACCGTCCCGCCGATCTCCGTGATGACAACATCCGCCTCCGCCTTAGCGCCAACCCGATAAATAAACCGCTTGATCTCATTGGTTATATGCGGAATGATCTGCACCGTATCGCCAAGATATTCACCTCGCCTTTCTTTTTGCAATACATTCCAGTAAATTTTTCCGGTAGTCAGGTTCGAATATTTATTTAAATTTTCATCAATAAACCGCTCATAATGTCCCAGATCCAGATCTGTTTCCGCACCATCTTCCGTAACAAAAACTTCTCCATGCTGATAAGGAGACATTGTGCCGGGATCCACATTGATATACGGATCCAGTTTCTGGGAAATCACCTTCAAACCTCGCTGCTTTAAAATACGCCCCAACGAAGCCGCCGTAATTCCTTTCCCCAATCCCGAAACGACACCGCCTGTCACAAAAATATACTTCATCCTGTTCACCACCTTTCCCCGAAATTTTATTCATAAAAAAATGAGGCCCAAAACCGACGGCACTTATAAATGCCGTTTTTTTTAAGCCTCATCAACGTTTTTGATTATAGCCTACGAACCTAAATCCGTAAATACCTTTTTCAGCATTATTTTCCCATTTTTCCTTGCGTAATTCTATGGTTCTTTATTCACAATCATATTTGTGAATCTTATTTTTTAAATTTGCAAATTATCTATGCTAAAATCAGTTTTACTTTGTAGAAATGAACAGTCCTATTTCTTTAGGAATTTCAATTTTTCCATATTTTTTCATAATGTTGTCTAAATAGTTCTTTGCTTTATTAATATCTTCATCTTTAAGTTTTGATATTGAAACTGTAGAAATCATCCATGCTATCAAGTCATTTACATCAGTGACTTCTAAACTATCCGGATAGTCAACCATTTTTACCTTACTAAAATGTTTTTCAAGTATTTCTTTTCCGTTTTGCAGATTAAAATTGTATACATCTTCATAAGCAACTATATCCGGACTGATTTCTTTAAACATATTATCTAAATAACTTCTAATACCTTTTTGACCGTTTGTTGATGAATAAAATATGCCATCTTTTTTTAAAACTCTATATACTTCATTTAATGCGTTATCTAAATCTTGAATATGATATAACATATGATTTGCAATCACTATATCAAATTGTTCAGCACCAAATGGAATTGTATTAATATCTATTTCTTTAAAGAAAACATTTGGATAAGATTCAAATTTCTCCTTTGCAATTTCTACCATTTTTGCTGAAAAATCAGAAAGTATTAATACACAATTATTAGGTAAAGCTTCTATTCTACCTTCCCACTGCATGCCTGTACCGCAGCCCAATTCTAAAATACGAAAATATTCATCTATTTTATAATGGCGAAATAAGAAATTCATTAACCCTTCCTTATTAGTGCTGTATTTTTTATGTATGTTAATTCTTGTTACAAGATTTTCTTCATTGGTGTATTGCATCTTGACATTTTCTTTTACATTTATTGATGTTTTCATATTAATACCTCGTATAATCAAATTGTGCTCGAGATTATACTTCCTTTCATATCATTTATAGTTATGAGCACAACATAACTACTATCACATCCCGTTAGAATGTTACAATTTTCCTGCACTGTAGTCTGTTACATATTTTCACCTACAGAAGCTTCTATGCTTTCTGGTTATTTGAGGATTCAGCTACAGTCTTTTCTTTTATATGGGCTCAAGTGAAAAGTTAAATTCCACTTCACGCTCATTCATACTTTGCGTGATGATGTGCATTCCTCTTGCCATTTATTGAAGGCGTGGTATCAGTAAATATACACGTTTAAACGCTGCGTATGAATCTTCTGTAAATCCGACAATTCTTTATTACAATAACCACACCGGTTATATAACACCTCTGCTCTTAGCGCATATGCATTCCATGGTTCTTAAAAAACAAGCTGTGTCTCTGTAAACGGCTCGCCGCCAAAATAAATACCCTTCCAATTCCCAACGCAATAAATTATAACCCGGGAAAGAAAAAATTATGCACTGATTCCATTCGGTAAAACATGCATTAAAGATAAAATAAAAATCAAAATTCCAAGAATAATCCGATAAATACCAAACACTCTGAAATCATGGCGCCGAATATAATGCATCAACGAACGAATCACAAGAATAGAAACGATAAAGCTGACAATCATCCCCACCGCCAAAACAATAAACTCCACCACGCTGACAGCTGCCGCATGCTTAATTAATTCCAATAGTGAAATGCCAAACATGACCGGAACAGCCAAGAAAAAGCTGAATTCCGCCGCCATACCGCGAGAAAGACTCAAGGTTAGCGCCCCCAGAATCGTCGCCCCTGAGCGTGACGTTCCCGGAACTACAGCCAACGCCTGAAACAGACCTATTTTAATTGCAGTCATATTATCCAATGACTGTATTGAACGTATGCTTGCCTTGCGTGGATACATTTCCAATACAATAAAAAGAATTCCATATACAACCAACATGATGGCGACAACCGTAGGCGTGCTAAGATGTTTATCCGCAAAATCATTAAGCATGATACCGATCAAAGCGGTCGGTATTGAAGCCATAAAAATTTTGAACCATGTATGGAAGATGATCTTCTTTTCCCGGGCATCCTTCTTTTTCGAAAACGGCCACAATTTATGCCAATATAGAACGATAACCGCTAAAATCGCACCCAGTTGAATAACATATTTGTACATACTCCAGAAGTCCAGATTATTTGTTAACGGCATGACGGCATTCAATAAAATCAGGTGACCGGTTGAACTGATCGGAAGCCACTCTGTAATCCCTTCTACAATGCCGAAAATAACTGATTTTAAAATCTGTAAAAAAACCGCCATGCCATGACCTCCTTAAGTCCATTGAAGATTATATCATTTCTTTTTCTACGATAGAAAAATACCCTATATATGCGCACATATACAGACCTTTTTATATGAGCGAACCGATTCTGCTTTTTATTTTCCGGCAAAATACCTTGTATCCCGGAAGAAACCTCTATCATTCATTATTAGAGCCGATCTTGTCCTGAACATACCAAATTCCTACGCCGATAAAAAATCGCAATTGTACTATCCGTAAAGATTGATAAAATAGATACGGACTTAAAGGAGAAACCCTATGACTCTGGAACAGGATATTGAGCGTTTACTACATAAGCCTATTCAGGATGCAAATCGAAAAGAATTGTATATAGCCCTGCTCAACTATATAGAAGAAGCCGGTAATCTTCGTCCAATCACCATCGGCAATAAGAAATTATATTACATCAGCGCTGAATTTCTGACCGGTAAGCAATTAGGCAAAAACCTCATCAACCTGGGCATTTATGATGAAATAAACACACTTTTTGCTGCCCATGGAAAGTCACTATCAGAAGTGGAAGATTATGAAGAAGAACCCTCTCTTGGTAACGGCGGATTGGGTCGCCTTGCCGCATGCTTTCTGGATTCTGCCGCAACACTGAATATGGCAGCTGACGGTATCGGCCTGCGTTACCATTTCGGCTTGTTTAAACAAGATTTCAAGGACCATAAGCAATATGAAATTCCCGATTGCTGGTTAGGCGATACAAGCGCCATCACCAAAACGGATATCGGCTTCGATGTACCGTTGGGCAATTTAACACTGCACTCCCGTATGTATAATCTGGAGGTACTGGGATATAAAGGCGGTCATAATCAATTACACCTGTTTGATATAGATACAATCGATGAATCCCTCGCCCATGACGGTATTCATTTTGACAAAACCGACATTGAGAAAAATCTGACTCTGTTTCTATATCCGGATGACTCCGATGAAAATGGGCGTAAACTGCGCATTTATCAACAATATTTTATGGTTTCCAATGCAGCTCAATATATTTTAGCAGAACAGAAAGCCTGGAATCATGACCTGCGTCGTCTCCAAGATTATGTAGCGATCCAGATTAATGACACGCATCCTTCCATGATCATCCCCGAACTGATCCGCCTGTTAGTAAAAGAGAATATCAGTTTTAAAGACGCCTGCAACATCGTTACGGATGTATGTGCTTATACCAACCATACTATTCTTGCAGAAGCTCTGGAAAAATGGCCAAGCGCTTATCTCAATGAAATTACGCCACAATTGATGCCGGTCATCGGCGGATTAGATTGGGGTGTGGTATGCGCTTTTCATAACAATCAAAATCTAAACATTATTGATTCCGATAATCTTGTCCATATGGCCCGTATCGATATGCATTACAGCCATTCGATTAATGGTGTCGCCGCACTGCATACTGAAATTCTTAAAAAACAGGAACTCAAACCCTTCTTTGATGTTTATCCCGATAAGTTTAACAATAAAACGAACGGTATTACATTTCGTCGCTTTTTGATGCATGCCAATCCCGACTTGTCCCGATTGATTACCGAGCTGATCGGAGAAGGATGGAAAACCAACGCCGGTGAGCTGGAAAATCTGCTTCGCTACTATGATGACGCAGCGATTTTAGACCGTTTTTACACAGTCAAGCACGAAAACAAAATCCGCCTTGCGTCATACATACAAGATAAAGAAAATATTGAAGTCAATCCCGATTCACTCTTTGATGTGCAGGTCAAACGCATGCATGAGTATAAGCGGCAACAAATGAACGCCCTATGGATTATCCATCAATATCTGCGTATTAAAAATGGCATCATTCCACCTGTTCCGCTAACGGTAATCTTCGGCGGTAAAGCCGCACCGGCTTACTATCAGGCAAAAGCGATCATTCACCTCATCCTGTGTCTGCAAGATCTGATCAATCATGATCCTGACGTTTCGCCCTACCTCAAGGTCGTCATGATTCATAATTACAATGTTTCCAAAGCTGAAAAAATCATTCCGGCCGCAGATATCTCTGAACAAATCTCTTTGGCGTCTAAAGAGGCATCCGGAACAGGCAATATGAAATTTATGCTCAATGGCGCAATTACTATCGGAACTGCCGACGGAGCAAATGTTGAGATCCGCAATCTGGTTGGTGATCAAAATATTTATACATTCGGAAAAAGTTCTGACGAAGTGATCCATCTTTACAATACGAACAGTTATCATGCCATTGACTATTACAACAACCATCAATTGATCCGTGAATGTCTCGACTTTATCACAAGCAGCCAAATGCTGGCCATCGGCGATTCTGAATTACTACATAGTCTGAAAGATAACCTTATGCATAAAGACTGGTTTATGACTCTGCTGGATTTGGAATCTTACATCGCCATTAAAGAAACCATGCTTTGTGATTATCAGAATCAAGATAAATGGAAACGCATGAGCCTTGTCAATATTGCTAAAAGCGGTTTCTTCTCCAGCGACCGTACAATTGCAGAATATAACCGCGACATATGGCATCTCAAATGATCCATGGAAACAAAACAGCCGAGGATGCATATATCTTCGGTTTTTTTATCCCTTGCATATACACAAATGGCGTGCTAGGATAGTTTAGCAGTCATTTAACTAGAGTGCTAAAAGGAGGACTTCAGCATGGCTAAAAAGCAATTTAAAGCAGAATCCAAGCGTTTATTGGATCTCATGATCAATTCAATTTATACAAACAAAGAGATTTTCTTACGCGAATTAATATCTAATGCCAGCGATGCACTGGACAAACGCTGGTATATATCTTTAACCGATGCGGCAAAGCGGATATCACATGATGACCTGATGATTAAAATCGAACGTGATCCAAATAAAAGACAACTGGTGATCGAAGATTCCGGCATTGGCATGGACGAAAAAGAATTAGAAAGTAATCTTGGCACGATTGCACGCAGCGGCTCCGCTGATTTCCAAAAGAAAACGGAGAATGCCGAAGAAGCGGACAAAACCGCCATCATCGGTCAATTTGGCGTCGGTTTTTACAGTGCTTTCATGGTCGCCAAGCATATTACGGTTGAGACCCGATCGCTGTACGAAGATACAGGCTGGCGCTGGGAATCATCGGGCGAAGACGGTTATACCATCTCTCCGATTGAAAAAGAGACAATTGGAACCCGGATCATTCTGGAATTGAAAGACGATAATGAAGACATTCATTATTCCGAATACCTGGATGAATACACAATCCAAAATCTGATCAGAAAATACAGCGACTATATCCGCTATCCGATTCGTATGCTTGTAACCGAGCACATTCCCGATCCGACAGATAAAAATAAAACCATTGAAACCCAAAAAGAAACAACACTTAACTCCATGATTCCGCTATGGAAAAAGTCGAAAAATGAAATTAAAGCGGAAGACTACAACGCATTCTATAAAAGTAAATTTAACGACTGGCAGGATCCCCAAAAAGTATTACACTTTACCGTTGAAGGAAACGTCTCTTACACCGCTTTACTTTTCATTCCCTCCAAAGCTCCCTACGACTTTTATAACAAAGAATTTGAAAGCGGCATTCAATTGTATTCACGCGGTGTCTTCATCATGGACAAAGCAAAAGATCTGATTCCGGAATGCTATCGTTTTGTGCAGGGATTGGTTGACAGTGAAGATCTCAATCTGAACATTTCCCGTGAGATTCTGCAACAGGATACGCAAGTTAAGACACTGGCAAAATCTTTAGATCAGAAAATTACGAATGCTCTGCAAGATATGCTGAAGGAAAACCGCGAAGAATATGAACAATTTTTTGATAACTTCGGTTTGAATTTTAAATACTCTATATATCAATCCTTCGGCGCGGATAAAGACAAGCTCCAAAACCTTTTACTCTATCGTACCGATAAGGAACAAAAATATGTCACGCTGAAAGAATATTGCGCGCATATGAAAGAAGGACAAAAGGACATTTACTTCGTATCCGGATCTTCTATGGAAGAAATCGCCAAATTGCCGGTCATGGCGACAATACGTGAAAAAGGATTTGAAGTTTTATGCTTCACAGATGCCATCGACGAGTTTGTCATCCGCATGATGCAAAGCTATGAAGAGCATCCATTCAAATCGATTGTTGACAGTACAACTGATTTCCAGACGGAAGAGGAAAAAAAGGAACTGCAGGAAAAGCAGGACGCAAATAAAGATATGCTGGCCGCAATGAAAACAGCTCTGGGAGAAAAGGTCAAAGAAGTCCGTATATCCTCACGCCTGAAGGATGATCCCGTCTGCATCAGCTCTGATGAAGGCATGTCCATTGAAATGGAAAAAGTGCTTCTGCAAAACCATGCGAATAACGGGATGAGAGCTGTGAAAGTGCTTGAAATCAATCCTCGCCATCCCATTTTCTCCAAATTACAAAACGTTTATAAAACGGAGCCGGACAAGCTTGGCGACTATGCCGATATTCTTTATGATCAAGCGCTTCTGATCGAAGGCCTTCCGATCAGCGATCCTTCCGCCTATGCTAAAAAAATCATTGATCTGATGATCGCCGTTAAATAAAGCAGAATCTCGTGCAATATAAAATACGCACGAGATTTTTATATTTATTTCTTACATGTCTGCTTTGTCCGCTATCGCCGTAAATGCATGGTCAAATGTAATGATCGTATGCACTTTCGGATTATTTTTCGATAAGCCTTCATCAATCCGTTTCTGCAGCTCTTTTTCGGAAAGCATAAAATCATAAGGAACCAGTATGTCAAAAATCAGATCAATATGACGAAGACCAAATATCGCCCGAAAATCATGCACCGTCAATTTTGGCGAAATACTATATAGTATATCTGAAACCTGTTTTCGATAAATAAGGAGCCGAGGATCATTTAAATCAACAGGATCCGGATGTAAAATCATGGATACACCTGTCTTGTTATATATTTTCCGCTCCGCATCATCAATGATTTCATGCGCATGTATAAAGTTCATCGTCGCATCCATTTCCACGTGTGCGCTGCCGAATTTCTTACCCGGTCCATAATCATGAATGATCATATCATGCACACCGATTACTTCCGGATATAACAAAACAATTTTACGAATCGTATTAGTCAGAATATAGTCGGCCGGATTTCCAAGCAACAGTGAAGTGACTTTGTGAAATAAAGAAACACCGCTCCCCATAATAAAACAAGACAGCACAATACCGACGGCGGCGTCAAATGGAAATGCACTGTAACGCGAAAAGACAAGACCAGCCAAAGCGCCAATAGTCGTCAACATATCATTCCGACTATCCTGCGCCACTGCCAGCATTGCCGTATTATGCAGCATTTTGCCAAGATAGGTATTCATCCGTGCCAGCCAAAGCTTCACCCCTATAGAGGCCGCAAGTATACCGACCATATACCATGAAAAGCGCGTCTCTTGTGGATCAAACAAACTCTTTATCGAAGTTCGCAGCAGTTCAAACCCAAACAAGAGAATCAATATTGATACGATCAAAGAAGCGATATATTCCATGCGTCCATGTCCGAATGGATGCTCGCGATCTGCAGGTTTTGCCGCAAGACGATAACCGAATAATGTCACCATACTGCTTAAACAATCCGACAGATTATTAAACGCATCTGAAATAATAGAAATGGAGTGCATAAATACTCCAAATCCCAGCTTCAAGACAAACAAAAAAATATTACAGAAAATGCCCGTGACTGAAGACAGCATTCCATAAGAAAGTCGAACTTTTTCATCAGAAAGATTTTCTGCATCTTTTACAAACCACTTTACCAATAACCGCGTCATTTTCAACATGCATCCTGATTTTATTATAAGGGATCAATAGCTTTATGCCCCTTCTGCAGTACATTTTTCTTGCGAAAAAAAGATAAAGAAGCGGGATTATCAAAATTACCAAAAGGCCGATCACATAAGAGCGCCCATTAGCCGCCGTTAAAATATCCTCCGGCAAAATAAAGGCCAGGCCGACCAGTATAACAAAACAGCAAAGCTCCTGCACAACGACAGGTTCAATTTCTTTGCAAGAAGATGTCTTCCATAACAGAACGGAAACTGTATGTAAAAAGAAAAATAGATGTAAAAAAGCGGAATGCTCATTTAACATACATAAAAACAAACTCCCTGCGATCGCCAAACTGATGATAGGCCACAACAATTGCCGCGCTGACCGAAACGAGTGCCATCGCAAATTGAAAGCCAAAATAACAAATGCGGTCAGCAGAGCCGAATAACTGCTTTCTCTTAATCCAAAGGCAAATGCCGCCAAAAACATCCCTTCACTCCATTTCATTCGATCTGTATAGTTCATTTTTCCCCTCGCTGCTCTTTTATCCTATGCCGCAGATTTCAAAACACTGTACGTTTAATGGTACAATTGAGGAAAATAAAGAGACGATATGCGAAAAGAAAGTGAAGCTCAACGAGCAGCCGCCCTATATATGATTCTCAAGGAGCAGACCGATATACAGCATCCTATGCCCATGCCCATTTTATTAAACAAACTTGAAAATTATGGAATTCATGCGGAACGTCGATCTATTTATCATATTTTATCAATTCTCAATTCTTTTGGTGTCGATATACGCCACACCAAGGCCGGTTATGCCATGCAACATGTTTTTACAACTGCAGAAATCACTTTGCTGACCGCCGCCACGCAAAATACACTATCGGTTTCACAAAGCAAAACTGACCGCCTTGTCGCTAAATTGAAAAATATGCTCAGTCTATATCAGCGAGAAAAAATTTTTACCAATCCGCATGCCCCCGGAAAAACCGAAAACAATGAAAGTCTGGATAATCTTGAGCTTATTCTGGCGGCTATTCCCAATGCTAATCCGATTGAATTTACTTATATCGACCATATTTTTCGCGGCGTTGTAAAATATCGAAAAAATGCCGGCCGTTATCGAGGCATTCCCTGTGCCGTCCTTTATAATCTAAACCGCTGTTATATCGTTTTTTATTCCGAGCATTATCATAATTTTGCCAATTATCGTCTGGATAAAATAACGCGCATCGTTTGCAAAAATGAACATATTTCCATTCCGCCGTTTGACTGTGCCGCTTGGATGAATCATTCTTTTCAAATGTATACCGATCAGGCGGAAACCATTACCTTGCACTGCCAGGCGGACATGGCGCCGATCCTGTTTGATCAATTTGGTGATATCATGATTATGCAGTCTAAAGATCCAACCGGTTTTACAGTCAGTATCCGCGTTGCCATCACTCCCGGACTAATTGGATGGCTGGTTCAATTTCGAACGCGATGTACCGTTCTCAAGCCGGATCATCTGATTGAAGAATTAAAATCGGTTGCCGCTCAGCTGCAGCAACAATATCGTTATGGAAAAGAAAAATATGAATCAAAAAATTGAACAACTGCAAACTTTGCTGAATCAAGGCAAACACATTCTCTTCTTTACCGGCGCCGGCGTTTCGACCGACAGCGGTATTCCGGATTTTCGCAGCACGACAGGTCTTTACGCAAGCTCATACGATTTTCCTCCGGAAACCATTCTTTCACATACCTTTTTTATAAATAATACCGCTTCGTTTTATCGCTTTTACCGCGAAAAAATGTTACCGAAGAAGGCGGAACCTAATCGTGTGCATCGCTTCATTGCCGAAATGGAAAAATGCGGCCGATCTATCGGCGTCGTTACTCAAAATATTGATGGCCTGCATCAAAAAGCCGGATCCAAAAACGTCTATGAACTCCATGGCTCAGTCTTGCGCAATTATTGCATGCATTGCCATGCCTTTTATGGAGCAGATCAAATAAAAAGTTCGCCCGGCATTCCTCGTTGTCCCAAATGTAAAGGGATCATTAAACCGGATGTTGTCCTTTATGAAGAAGCGTTGGATGAAACGGTTATTGTTCGGGCAAGTCATGCTGTAAAGCAGGCAGATATCCTGATTGTTCTGGGTACCAGCCTTCTCGTCTATCCTGCGGCCGGTCTTTTGCATTTGTTCCATGGTCAAAAACTGGTTTTAATTAACCGTGATCCGACGCCTTTTGATCATCAGGCGGATCTCCTGTTGCAGGCTTCACTTCGTTCCGTCTTCTCCTGTTTGAAGATGCCCACACCAATAGAATCACCTGATCGAAAAAATAACACTTTATAAAAGCCTATGTGCTCTTTTCCCTTCTTGTAAAGATCTATTTAATTTGAATCTTGTTCCTTTGAATCTTGTTTTTGATGCATAAGCGGTAAAAAGACAATCAGACCGCATAAAGCCGCAACAACAAAGACTGCCGGAACCGGAAGGGAAACGATTTCCCCATAGCTGTTGGTATACACGCCGCTGTTGGAATGGGCGATGACAAACGCTCCGATATAGGGCCCGATCAGCATCGGTATTAGCACCGTCGCGATCAGACGAATTCCCTGAAACATACCAACATGTTCCTTTGGGGTTGTATCGCGCAAGGCACTCATCAAAAATGTTAATACCGTCACATACCCGCTCATCATGACCGTTCCCGCAATGACAAATAAAAGCGGTGTACGCATCACAGAGGCGCCCAACAAGCCGATGCCATAAAAGCATAATCCAAGCTGCGTCAGCTTCTTTCGATCGGTGTTCATACCGATTTTTCCGATGAGAATACTGCAAATACTGGCCGCAATAATAACGATGGCCATGACCAAACTATATGTACCGGCATCAAATCCCAACGTTTTTTCCAGATAAATCAACAAATAGGGCATAAAAATTTGTACAGAGCAGTTGAAAAGGCATAATGTACCAAGCAATGTATAGTACATCCTATTTTCACGTATGACGGACGGTCTGAATCCATAAAATATGGCACTGACAGTCGTCATTTCTTTTGCCTGAACATGCTCCGGCTCTTCTACAATCCATAGGCCGATCACACCGCATAGAGAAACCAATATCCCCGTCAATATAAAAAATAATTTCCAGCCAAACTGGGCAACTAAGACGCCTGCAGCTCCGGCAACCACCAGCAGAGCAAGCAAAGGGAATACATTTAATACACCTTCAACCTGCGCACGCTGAAAAGAAGGCGTGATTTCTGTTACCCACGTATTAAAGCCCGCATCGTTGGCCATGGATCCAAAGAAGCTCATGCAACAGTCCATTAAAATAACCAGGCCGACTGTTCTCATCAAAACTTCTCCGGATGTCAAGGAAGGCCATAGACGTGCCGTATTGGAACGTGAAAGCAAAGAAAAGGCTGCCGTTAAAATCCCCCAGCATATGTATCCCCAGCAAAGGAATCCTCTTCTGTGTCTGAGGCGATCGGATATGATGCCCATTGCCAAAGTTGCCACGGTAGATACAACCGCTGACCATGCGACCATGCGCGCGATGTCATTTGAAGTACCGCCGATTTCATTGAACAGAAAAATATTGAATTCCATGTTTTCAATTGCCCAGGCGATCTGGCCGATAAAACCGAAAAGAATTAATGCCGTCCATGCCGACTTTGAAACTCTTTTTTCCATATACTGCTCCTTCTATTTAAAAACGAAGATCTCTCTTCGTTCATTTTATCTCTTTTTTTTATGAGATTTTGCTTGTTTTGCAACGGCCATATTAAAATAAGTTCGACATTCCTCCGGAGGCATATGGAGTACAAATGATAATTCATTATATAAATAGGTTTCGGCCTTATTTAAATACTCCTCATCAATGCTGGCTGTTTTCTTATGATTCTTCTCGCGAAGCGCATTGCGAAAATAACCTGTTTTTATAATGGTAATCAGATCTTCCACAGAATCACCTTTCATAATCGCTGCATATTGTGAGCGCATGTTGGCAGATTTATTTTCCAATGTGTCCATGTCCTGCATTCGTTCAATCAATGCCTGCAATTCTTCTTTGGTGATCAAATCCCGCAGATGTCCAGCTTTATTGGAAACCGGAACTTGCATCTGCATACTTCCGCTTTCCATCATACATGGCCTTAATACATAACAATCTTCATGCATCGTATCGCTTTTAACCAGATCGACCACCTTACATACGTTACGGCGATAAACAACTGTATCTCCAATTTTATACATGAGCGTGCCTCCGCTTTTACGCATTGATTATAACATAAAACAAGGCCAAGAATTTCATGCACGCATGTCTCGCGGTTTTTGCATGTCATATGTGCGATGCAACGCTTGTCTGTTTAACTGATCCATGCCTGTATACCGAATTTGATGTCAAAGAAAATTCTAAACAAAATGATTTTATCGAACTCCTTTATCATATGGAATTCCTTCACTTTTAGGCGCGGCGGAATTCATGGATGTAAATGCCAAAACAATTAAAGAAATAATATAGGGCAGCATATTGTATACAGCACTTGGAATATTTAGAACAGCCAGCCAGCTAAATCCCGTATACACATTGGATAAGGCCCGAAAGAAGCCAAAAAGTAAAGCGGCCAAACCGATATTCAACGGCTTCCACTGGCCGAAAATCATGACGGCAAGAGCCAGAAAACCAAAACCGTTGACGCCGACTTCAAATTTCCACTCAGAAACACCGGCCATGATATATACGATACCGCCAAGCCCTCCTAATAATCCGGAAATCAAAACACCGGCCCAGCGCATTTGATAAACATTGATGCCGACTGAATCTGCTGCCTGCGGATTTTCTCCGCATGCGCGTAAACGCAAACCGAATTTTGTCCGATATAAGATAAAACTGCTCGCCGCTAAAGCAATCAAGGCAAACAGCATGAACCAGTTAAAACTGAAACCATGCAGGTTAACAATAAAACGATTCTTCGGTTCAATATACTTTAAAGTATTTGATACATTTCCCGGATCGGCAAGCGAATTCATCTGCCGCGCAATAATCGTCGCCAAGGCAACGGCCAACATATTCATCGCCGTGCCGATCAAGGTCTGATCCGCTTTAAAGTTAATACTTGCCACACATAAAAAGATTGAAAATAACATGCCTGTCACCATGGCCGCTAAAGTTGTCATGAAAATCATGGTGAATGTTGAAACATTACTCGGCAAGATATTCATGCAGATTGCCCCGCCTAAAGCGCCCATAACCATGATTCCTTCCAAGCCGAGATTGATAACGCCC
>CAUTVM010000035.1:0-17206 GCA_963541855.1 uncultured Erysipelotrichaceae bacterium | reverse complement strand
AGCCGGGTATGGAGGGGAATACAATGTCGGTTGTATTGTCGCCTCGAAAAGGAAAATAAGAAACGGAAGGAGTTAGAGTATGAAGGCAAAAGCTAAAAAGCCTAAGAAGATCAGGATGAAGACAAAAAAGACGTATGCAAAGCGGACAAAGGTGACAGGTTCCGGAAAGGTTTCCGTGCATCATAACTATGTATCGCATTTTGCGGCCAATAAGTCTCATAAGCAGAAGAAGCATCTCGCCAAGGCAACCATCCTGAATGAAACAGATGCAAAACGCAATAAGCAGCTGCTGCAGGGATAAGGAGGTAAAAAGAGATGAGAGTAAAGGGATCTACACCGACGAGAAATCGTCGTAAGAAAATTTTAAAGCTGGCCAAAGGATATTTCGGCAGTAAGCATCTTCTGTTCAGGACGGCCAATGAACAGGTCATGCATGCACAGAAGTATGCCTATATCGGTCGTAAGCAGACAAAGCGGGACATGCGTAAACTGTGGATTGCCCGTATCAACGCGGCGGCCCGCATCCATGAGCTGAGTTATTCGCAGCTGATGCATGGCCTTAAGTTGGCGGGTATCACGATCAATCGCAAGATGTTGTCGGAAATGGCGATTCATGATGAAAAGGGTTTTTCCGATATTGTCGATACGGCAAAGAAGGCACTTGCGGCCTGAATATATCTAAGGTAATATAGAGAACGCTGACAAAGCGTTCTTCGTTTGGCGAGTTGGTGAAGCGGCTGAACACACCGCCCTCTCAAGGCGGCATTCACGGGTTCGAATCCCGTACTCGTCACCATCGTTTCATAAACAGGATCGGAATGCGGATACGTATGCTATCCCTTTTTTATTTTGCAAGGGAGAATCATCAAGGTACAAAAGTATTGTTTCCCCACTTTCCAAATGCTATGATAATACCGTTCGACAGGCGCAAATGATATCTGTCATAACCAATGAATCCGACAGTCGATCGTTTCTGCAGCTGCTTCATCCGCATCGGCAATGTCGATGCTTTTTTTAACAAAAGGAAGTGGGGAAACAGGCCTATGTCCTATGTGTTTCATGAACAAATTTCATCCGCAAAGATGGATGCTTTTGTGATGGCGTCCGGACAGAATTCACTGTTTCAATGTTCGGATTGGGCAAAGATGAAGGCAAACTGGCAAAGTATGCGCACGGGCGTGTATGAAGAGGATCATTTAGTCGCCTCGGCATTGATTTTAATTCGCAAGTTGCCTATGGGCGCGTCCTTATTTTATATTCCCCGCGGCCCCGTCATGGATTATCATAATGAAGCGCTTGTCACCTTTTTTTTGGATCACTTGACAAAAATTGCCAAAAGGAATCATGCGGTTGCTTTGCGCTTTGATCCGTGCATTTTGCTGCGGTCGTATCCGTATCGTCAGCGTACAAGTCCTTCATTGATGTCCAATCAGGATATCATCACTTTTTTACAGCACTATGGCGCCAGGCATAAGGGATATACCGTACATATTGAAGAGAGTACGCAGCCGCGCTTTAATGCGGAAATGGATGTGACGGAAGATTATCGCCAACATCTGGAACATAAAACGGCAAAATGTATTCGCGCCGCGATGCATAAGGGCATTCAGGTATATGAGGGACCGCAGTATGTGCATGATCTGGCCGTTGCCATGCGCTATACGGAAATACGCAAGAAAGTTGCTTTGCGCGATGAAGATTATTTTCGGCATATGCTGGATGTTTATGGAGATCATGCGATCTGCATGGTCGCCAAGCTGAATTTCCCAAAACAGATTGAAATATTGGCGAAAGGAATTAAAGAAGCCGAAGAAAAAGAGCATACCGATATTTCGCAAAAGGAAAAAAAGCTTCTTTGTCAGCAGATTGCAAATGATCAAAAAGAATTGGAGCGCTTGCAGAAGGATTATCAACGCGAGGGGAAGGAAGAAGTGATCACCTGCGGCATATTGGCGGTATATAACGATGCCTTGATGGAGCTTTTCTATATGGGAAATCATCCGGATTATATGCGGATGTATTCCAGCTATCTGTTATATGCGTCGTGTCTGGATCGTTGCGTTTCTTTGGGAATTACGCATTGCAGTTTCGGCGGCATTGAAGGAACGCTGGATGACGGATTAACCTTATTCAAATCCAACTGGCTGATGAATGTCGAAGAATATATCGGTGAATTTAATCTGATTTTTCGTCCGCTGTTTTATAAAGCCTTTGCTTCGCTATATCCAAGTTTGTTAAAATTTGCGGCGAAAATGCGCGGAAAGAAGAAAAGCATATGAAGTTTATTACGGACGTCAGTGCCGAACGGTTTGATGCCTTTGCCATCGCGTGCGCATGGAATCATTATTCCAAAACAAGCCGCTTTCCCGCGCTTGTAAAAGCCGCTTTTTCAGATCATCATCTCCTTGGAGTGGAAGATGAAAATGGAAATTTACTGGCGAGCGCCGTCATGTTGTTTCAGAAGACAAAAATGCCGTTGGGAAAGTTTGCTTATTGTCAATATGGCTTTAATCTGGATATTGAGAATCGGAAGCTGATTCACTTTTTCGCATCCCATTTACGTTCTTATGCGCAGGAACAAGGTGCATTTTTTTTGCGCCTTGATTCAAATATCACGCGCTTGGAGCATAAACCGGATGGAGAAATTGTTTCCGAAGGATTTAATCATGAATATGTAACGGCCATTTTGCAGGAAGAGGGATTTATGCATCTGGGATATAATTATGGCTATTCCGGTAATTGGATGAGTCGTTTTACCTATCGGATTGATATGCATAAACCGCTGGCGGCGGTATTAAAAGGCATTAAGCGCTGTTCCGCTTTGCAAAATAAAAATGCCTTGCGTGATGTGCGCGTTCGTTACGGCGCAAGAGATGAATTATGCTATCTTGTTCAGGCGGAAGATATGCTTAGTCAAAAACGGGGATTTAAGCCGAAAGATCTTGCATGGTTTGAGCGGCAATGGGATTGCTATGCGCCTTTTGTTCATTATTATATTGTGGAAACAAATTTTCATCGGGCAAAGATGAATTTACAGAAAAAAATTGCGGAAGAAAGCGATCATCTGGCCGCCTTGAAAGATGAGCAGAAGAAAGCGACCATACAGAAACAGATTGATGCCCTGCAAAAGGAAATTGCGGAAATTGAACAGGGCGGCTATGATCAGGATCGCGATGTGGTTCTGGGCGCGAAATTTATCATCATGATGGGTGAAAATGTATGGAACGTCAACATGTATACAATAAAAACACTTTTGAACTTCCGGGGGGCGTTTGCTCTGCATCGCTTCGCCATTGAGGATTTATATAAAAAGGGTGCAGGAACATATGATTTTGAGGGTGTTTCGGGGTCGTTTGATCCTCATGACGCCTATTATGGGCTGACGGATTTTAAGAAATCGTTCGGCGGTGATTTTCTGGAGTTTTTAGGTGAGTTTGATGCGGTATTGAACCCAAGAAAATATCGTTTCTGGAAATGGTGGGATCATGTACGCCGAGCCCTCAGGCGAAGAGTATATGCATTTGTTTATCGTAAAAAGTCCCGCGATGTCATTTGATTGCAAAATATGGTACAGCTGTACGTACAGTGAACTTTGCTTGTCTTGTTTGGCGATGCGTTTTATGTAGTTGAACTGGGTTCCATAATTTATTTATCCCTTTGTATTACGTGTGATTTCATCGCCCTGATTCTGGCAATGATCGGTCTGAAAATGGCTTTTACACAATCAAAATGACGAAGTGAGCGAATAAGACGGCCTATGAACAGGTTGTTTTTTCAACGAAGCAAAGAATGAAGGAATTGCATTTTTAAGGAATAGACTGATCTGAAAATTTAGACATTTTATATATGAATGTTCGAAATCGAACACTTGATCATATACCTGTCCATTGTCGTTATATATTACGCATCCTATACTGATAAAGGCAAGGGGGTATTTTTAATGGCAGTCATGAATACATTGAAAAAGATGGGACTGGAGCAGGCATTTAATTTTCTATATAAAGACCCGAAGAACAATCTGTTGAAAATGATGGACTGGGCCGATCGGTTTTCAAATGGGGAGTTTGGTCCGCAGCGTGCCGCCATCCGTGAAGCGATTGAAAATCCGGATCATCCATATCATGCTTACATCATGCGGATGATTGAAAATGTTGATCCGGAGGTCATGAAAACCGTTGTCGTGAATTTATTTATCAATGCCAGCCTGATCGGATGGGACAAACAGGAATACTATCGCAAGAAATATAACTGTAATATTCCATGGGCTATTTTGCTGGATCCAACTTCCGCCTGCAATCTGCATTGCATCGGCTGCTGGGCAGCTGAATATGGCCATACTTTAAATTTAAGCTTTGATGAAATCGACAGCATTATCAAACAAGGTAAAGAACTTGGCGTCTATATGTATATCTATACGGGCGGGGAACCGCTGGTGCGCAAGCAGGATCTGATCCGTATATGTGAAAAACACGATGATTGTATATTTTTAAGTTTTACAAATGCAACGCTGATTGACGAAGCATTTGCCGACGAGATGCTTCGTGTAAAAAATTTTGTGCCGGCCATTTCTCTGGAAGGGGACGAAGCTTCCACCGACGGAAGACGTGGAGAGGGTGTTTACCAGAAAGTCATCCACGCGATGAAAATACTGCATGACAAGAAACTGCTTTATGGAATTTCCTCCTGCTATACAAGCGTAAATTACGATTCGATTACATCCGAAGCGTATTATGACAGTCTCATCCGGATGGGCGCCTACTTTATCTGGTATTTCCATTATATGCCGGTCGGCAACGATGCGGCCGTTGAGCTGTTGCCTACGCCCGAGCAGCGTGAACTTGTCTATCGCCGTATCCGTCATCTGCGGGCAACAAAGCCGCTGTTTGCTTTGGACTTCCAGAATGATGCCGAATATGTCGGCGGCTGTATTGCCGGCGGCAAACGCTATCTGCATATCAATGCCAAAGGCGATGTCGATCCATGTGTCTTCATCCATTATTCCAATGCCAATATCCGCAACTGCACACTTTTGGAAGCATTGCAAAGTCCGATATTTATGGCATATCACAATAACATGCCGTTTAATCAAAATATGTTGCAGCCATGTCCGATGCTTGAAAATCCGCAGTTTTTGCGCAAAATGGTACAAGCTTCCGGCGCGCATTCAACTGATCCGCTGTCACCGGAAACCGCCGATCATCTTTGCGGCAAATGCGATACTTACGCGGCCAACTGGGAACCAAAGGCGCAACAGCTGTGGGCGGAACATCAAAAGCGCTAAAGAAAAATGTTTATGCATTGCGGTTTTTGACGGAGGCTTTCTGCAAAGCATTTTCACCGGCGCCGTCCATCAGAAAGCACAAGCGTTCCATCATATGTTCAAGATCATATTGCATGTCGGCATCCAGCCAATCCAGCAGGATGCCGATCATTGTACATTCATAGTAGTGAATTAAAATATGCAGATCCTCTTCTTTCACCTCTGCCGCTTCCGGCATGGTTTGGAAATGTTCCAGCATGACATGATGTGAAAAACGTTTCAGATGGAAGAGGAAAGTATCCTGTGAGACCGCATGATAGACATGCAGAAGCGCCCGCTTATGTTCAACACAGTATTTTACTGCCGGCTTGATGTAGTCAAACGGGCGCTGATGCCGCCGAACATTTTGCAGCAGAAAATCCACTTCATTTTTCATGATGATCTGTAAAAGTGTCGGCATATCCTGAAAATGATAATAAAATGTATTACGGTTGATATCGCAACGATCTACGATTTCCTGAACCGTGATTTTATTTAACGGTTTTTCATCCAGCAATTGCCGAAAAACATTCATAATATGATCGCTTGTATGCCGCATAAAACCTCCATGAAATGTAAACCTTCGTACCTGTTCCCTCAATGTGAACATTTGCGTGATTTTTTATAGCGCCATGTCCACCAGCGGCGTTTGATATGATTGACCGCAAGCTTTTCAAAACGGAAACGCTTCATGGCAAAAGGCGCACGGACATAATCAAATTCGCCGATCTGTTCAATAAACTCCGGTCCGAACGACCTTTTATAGGCATAAAGACCATAATAGGGATCTTTGGGATCAGCCGTCCCTGAAAAACCGACCATATCATAGCGGAGAACGCCATGCGCCTTCATGTCCCGCATGGCAAAATAATGTAAATTGTCCACCGGCTGCAAATAAAAGAGATTTTTATCATTATAGGTATACAGATCCCACGACATATCACCATAGCGAATAAATAAACCGCAAGCCAGCACTTTGTGCGTTCCATATTTTTGGGCAAGAGCGATCACATCCTGATAATGTTGTTCCATAGACGCCATTGCATTTGCGTCATGTTTATATTTATCGGAATGAATTTCCGCATGTAGACCGGCTTTCGCTTTTTCAAAATCAATTTCCGTGACATATAAAACAGCATGCGCACCGAAACAATCCAACAACTGCTCAAAGAAACGGCGGGAATGTGGTTTGAAGCCGTCCTGCTCGGCAAGCATGTGCTCAAATTCCATTAATGCGGGGATATCCGCCTTGGTACCGATATGCGTGGAAATTCCTTTTACCGCATGCCGATTTAAAGAGGTTTTGCGCTGTCGGGAAAAGCGCGACAAAATGGTCTTTTCATCTGCTGAAAGATCGACGATCAACGTATAACGATTTGTCCAGCTGCCATTATAGGCATAGCCATATCCCTTATGTGTATAGCCGATCGCCTTTAGCTTTTCACTTACGGCTTCATGATTAAAACCATCCGCAAGCAGCGATCCGTCAATGGCATGATGACAGCGGACAACATTTGGATCGACGCGAAGAAACTGAACCTTCTTTTGATCGGCATATCCTTTTAAAAGAGAAAAGACCTCTTCGACAAGAGGCAGGTTGTCATAATCCATGCAGGGGCCCCAGGGAATATAGAGAAAAGAATGCCCCATCCATGTATTTTGCAGTACCATGGCGCAGGCGACAAGCCGCCCCTGATCATAAAAACCCAGATAAGCGGAAGTATCCCGTTCCATGGAGCGTCGGAAAGCGGCCCACATGGACGTCTTCATATAATGCACAGACGGGCTTTTGGCAACGTAGGCATTCAGCTGATCAGCGGGAATATTTTCGCGCAGCTCCAGCATTTATTTCTCCAGCAAAGCGATGGACAGATCCAATCGCCGCAGAGTTTCTTCTTTTCCTAGAATATGCGCAATTTCAATAGCACCGCCCGGCGTAAACTGCTTGCCGCTGATCGCCAGACGAAGCGGAAATAATACCTGCCCGTTTTTACGGTTCAATTCTTGCGGCAGACGCATCAATGCGGAATGAAGACTTTCCAGGGACCATTCATCCATTGCGCGCAGTACCTTTTGCGCCGCCAAAAGAGATTCTTTGGCAATGGCGATATCCGTTTTCATTTTTTTATTGACATATAACGAAGGATCATAAGCGGGGAAAACATCGAAGAAATCCAGCATGCCCTCGATCTCATTCAAGGTTTCCGCACGCTGCTGCACAAGAGCGGCAATTGCTTTTTTATCAAAATTCCCATGAACCGCCGCATCAATATACGGCTTGACGCGCGCATAATAGGTATCTGCATCCATATTGCGCAGCCATATGCCGTTGATGCTTTTCAGCTTGACGGGATCAAAAATCGCTCCGGATTGGCCGATGTGGCGAACGTTAAAAGCCTGCGTCAGCTCCTGTAAGGTAAAGATTTCCTGATTGTTTTCCGGCGACCAGCCAAGCATGGCGATGTAGTTCAAGATGGCTTGCGGTAAATATCCTTTAGCGACAAGATCCTGAAAAGAAGCGTCGCCGTTGCGCTTTGATAATTTATTGTGCTCGTCTTTCATGACAGGCGGGCAGTGAATATAACGCGGTTCTTTCCAGCCGAAAGCGTTGTACATCAAAGTATATTTCGGTGTGGAGGAAAGATATTCCATGCCTCTGACAACATCGCTGATCTGCATCAGATGATCGTCGATGACGTTGGCAAAGTTATAGGTCGGATACCCGTCGCTCTTGATCAGGATCTGTTCATCAAGCGTATCATTCTCCACGGTAATATGGCCGAACACTTCGTCATCAAAAGAAGTTGTTCCGCTTGTCGGAATCGACTGGCGAATGACGAATTTTTCACCGTTGGCGATGCGTTTTTCAGCCTGTTCCATCGTCATCTGCTTACAAGGATCATCATATTTGAAACTTTCGCCACGCGCTTCCTGCACTTGACGTTGGGCATCAATCATTTCTTCATCACAAAAGCAGTAATGTGCCCCATGCAGAGCGATCAATTGCCGGGCATACTCCATATAGATGCCTTTTTTGACACGTTCCGATTGAACATAAGGCCCATACGGTCCGCCCACATCCGGCCCCTCGTCATGCTTTAAACCACATTGCGACAGCGTTTGATAAATCACGTCCGTCGCTCCCGAAACAAGGCGGTTTTGATCGGTATCCTCAATGCGCAGGATAAAAGAACCATCCGGATCCTTGCGGGCGATCAGATAAGCCCAAAGGGCGGTACGAAGATTCCCGATATGCATATATCCCGTCGGGCTGGGCGCAAATCTTGTGCGAATGGACATGGCAGAAACTCCTTTTCAACATTCTAATATTACTCCAAAACAAAGAAAAACGTGTATCGTTCAACACACGCTTTACTTGCATGGCTGGGATAGAGAGATTCGAACTCCCGAAATGACTGGTTCAGAGCCAGTTGCCTTACCGCTTGGCTATATCCCAATGGCAAACACCATTATAACGCGGTCATCGGTTTTAGCAAGGACTTTTTCTGCAAAGTCAATCGATTTTGTATCGACGCACGGGAAGCGGTATGATAGGGACACGTAATGAAAGAAAACGGGGGAGAAAAGCGGAATGGATGGAAAAATAATCGTCATTGCCAGCGGCAATCAGGCGAAAATCCGTGAATTTACACAACTGCTTGCACCATGGGGCTATACGATCAGGTCCATCAAAGATCTGCAAGGTTATCGCGAGCCGCAGGAAAACGGAACGACATTCAAAGAAAACGCGATCATCAAAGCCCAATCCGTAACCGATCAATTTAAAATCGCCGCCTTGGCGGATGATTCGGGCCTTTGCATTGACGCTTTGCATGGAGCCCCGGGCATTTACAGCGCCCGCTGGCTGGGACATGATACGCCCTATACGGAAAAAAACCGGATTCTTCTTGAAAAAATGCGGCATATGCAAAACCGCAGCTGTCACTATACATGTGCCATTGCCTGGACAAGTCCAAATCACGAGCCGGTCGTATTTGAAGAGAGGGTATATGGTGAAATCGCGCAGGAGCCATGTGGGGAAAATGGTTTCGGCTATGATCCGATTGTATATTATCCTCTGCTTCATAAGACCATGGCACAGCTAAGCGCCGAAGAAAAAAATGCCATTTCGCATCGCGGAAAAGCAATCCGAAAAATGGAAGCGTGGCTGCATGAAAAAGGTCAATGATCTGTTGGGAAAAATCGGTATGCTGCTGGTGCTGGTCAATCTTTTTGTCGCCCTCATCAGCATGTTGTTTTTTTCGCAGACCGTGTATCGGCTTTTTTTTCAGAAGCATCATCTGGAGGTGCAAACCGATCTGCCGCTTGAAAAGGCGGAAGAAGCACATGCCGCATTGCTTTGTTATCTGCGTGATCAAAAGGATGATATTTTAGTCGCCGATCAGCCGTTTTTCAATGCGCGTGAAACCTTTCATATGCAAGATGTCAAAAGGTTGTGGCAAGGCATTTGCAAACTGCAGATGGTGACGGTTGCGGGCGGCTTTTTCCTGCTTGTGATCGGCATGCAAAAGGAAAATAAACGAGCCGCTTTACGGCGTTATACCGTCAGTGCCTTATGTGCGTTGAGTTTCCTTCTGCTTTTTGTACTTTTATGGATGGGTGCGGAATTTAACGCCTTTTGGAGCTGGATTCATCATTTGCTGTTCAGGCACAATGATTTCTGGCGGCTGGATCCCAATACCTCCATTATGGCTAATATGTATCCATCATCCTATTGGCGTATGATACTGATGACGGGCAGCTTCGCTTTTTTACTGCTTTTGGCGATCGGCATATACATAGACTTTTATTACCCGTCAAGACTATAATGCAACAGGTAAGGAGCCGCATGATTGAGTCTTTGAGTGATCTGCTTTCGATTTTGATTTTACTGGTCATGATTTTTTTCTTAGTGCATTTTTTATGGGCGGTTTCCGCACAAACAAGAGAAAGCCGCCGCCGTAAGCAGGAAAGACGATATTATCAGCTTTACGACAGCGCGGACGATGATGCGGATGAAGAGGATGCTGCGCGTCCCTACTTTGGAGAATAGGATGCGGCAGGTTCTTATTTTGCGGCAAATTGATTCGGGGAAATGTCAGCTGCTCACAAGCGGGCATCAGATACATACCATCGCTCAAAATGTCGAGGCTGTTTTAGAGTCATGGTGCTTAGCGTGCGGAAGTTCATTACAAGGCCGAAGAGACTGGATTCGTCATCATTTCGGGGCGGTTGCAAAAGTTCCGATTCTGATTTCGGAGCGTACCCAGCTGCTCTATTTTCCTCTTTATGGTCAGCGGGCAAAAGATGCCGTATGGATATGCGCCAATGAATTGATGGAAGTTGCGGTGGCAAAAAGCGGCCAATGTACGTTATGGTTTCGGGACGGCACAAAGGCGGACGTGTCCTGCAGCGAGCGGATTATCAAAAAACAGCGTCGGCGGTGTCGTGAAATTCTCGATTTTCTGAATGGCGTTGAAGATCACTACAGTGCTGCCGGTTCCGTATTGGAACAGATTCACGGCGGCTGGAATCACGCCGGTTATATTGAAGAAACGCACTAGGAGAAAGCAGAAATGAAAAGCGGCATAAAACAGCGAAAGGCAGCGGATTTACTTTATATTTGCATGGTGATTCTTTCGTCGGTGATTTACGCTCTGGGATTCAATATATTTGTCCGTTCGGCGAATCTGTTTCCCGGCGGTTATTCCGGCTTAGCGCGTTTGATCTCGGAGATTACCATTCACTTTACGTCTTTTCCCGTTCGTTTTTCGCTTTTGTATTTTCTTTTGAATGCCTTGACAACGTTTTTTGTGTGGCGGCGTATCGGTCACAAATTTATTTTATTGTCGATTTTATTTTATACGCTGACCGCTTTTTTTACCGCCATCCTGCCGGTATTTCCCATTACGGCTGATCCTTTGTTGGCCAGTGTCTTTGGCGGCCTGCTGAATGGTTTTGCCATGGGACTTGCCTTGCGCAATAATGCAAGTTCGGGCGGGACGGATTTTATCGCCATTTATCTTTCCATGAAATTCAATTCGCCGACTTGGAATTATCTTCTGGCCGCCAATGCCGTCATATTATTTCTGGCAGGTTTATTATTCGGCTGGAATCAGGCATTATATTCCATTATTTTTCAGTTTGTCAGCACGCAGATTGTCAATACGATGCATCAGCGCTATAAGTCAACGCGTATTCATGTGGTAACCGATCTGCCGGATCAGGTATGTGCGGCGGTTTTCCATACCTGTCGTCATGGCATTACCAAAATTCCCTGTGAAGGCGGCTTTACGGATAAGAGCCATTGGCTGTTATTGATTACGATCAATACCTATCAGTTAAAAGAAGTTCTGCAGATCATTGCCAAAACCGATCCGCATGCGTTTATGACAATCAGTGAGGTTGAACGCATCTATGGCAATTATTATCAGAAGCCTTTGGAATAAAAGGATTGACGCTGACGTCGTTGTCTATGAAAATAGATGTGGCCGATAGAATGGAGGTGATATTCATGAGTGACAGTCAAGGTCCGATACCGTTGTGCAGAAAGTACATGAATATCAGGAAAGGAACCCCATTCTATGGAAAAGGACATGGAGAAGCAGGAGCTGGAATTATTCCGGTCTCTTTTAAAGAATAAGCAATATACGGCTTTACGGTCGGCGGCGGAGGATATGAACGAGGCCGACTTGGCGGAAGTCATGGAAGCGATGGAAGACGAGGACATGCTGAAGATGTTTCGGCTGTTTCCCAAAGAGCTTGCCGCAAATGTTTTCGCCATGCTGGAAGATGACAGTCAGAAATATATCATCACGTCCTTATCGGATAAAGAAGCCGGCATCATCATCGATAATCTGTATTCGGATGACGCCGTCGATCTTTTAGAAGAAATGCCGGCCAGCATTGTCAAAAGGCTTCTTGCATGTGCGCGGCCGGATACGCGGGCCGATATCAATCATCTGCTGCAATATCCGGATGATTCGGCCGGCAGCGTCATGACGGTTGAGTTTGTGGATCTCAAGCCCTCCATGACCGTTATGCAGGCGATTGAAAGAATTCGCAGAATCGGTAAAGATTCAGAAAATGTCAACACCTGCTATGTTTTAAATGAGAAAAGACTGCTGCTGGGGGAGGTCGCCTTGCGGACGCTTGTCTTATCCATGCCGGAAGATGTCGTGGCCGACATTATGGAGGAAGACGCCGTATCGGTGACGACGGAAACCGATCAGGAAAAAGTCGCGCAGATGTTCGGTAAATATGATATGACTTCCATGCCGGTTGTCGATCGGGAAAAGCGTATGGTCGGCATTATTACGGTCGATGATGTCATGGATATCATGGAGAAAGAGGCGACAGAAGATATTGATAAGATGAACGCCATCATCCCTAATGATAAGCCCTATATGAAGACGACGATCGTTGAAACATGGAAAAAACGCATTCCGTGGCTGTTGCTGTTGATGATTTCAGGGACTTTCACCGGCGGGATTATCAATCGCTTTGAAAGTGCGTTGAGTAAATTCATCGTGTTGAGCGCCTATATTCCGATGCTGATGGATACCGGCGGCAATGCCGGCAGTCAGGCTTCGGTTGAGGTCGTCCGGGCACTTTCACTGGATGAAATTCGCTTTAAAGATTTCTTTAAAGTGATCTGGAAAGAAATGCGGGTCGGTCTTTTTTGCGGGCTGACGCTTTCTACCGCCATCTTTGCCAAGTGTATGTTATTTGATCGGGTGCCCATGGGCGTGGCCTTGACCATTTCCTTGACGATCATCTGTGCCGTGTTTCTTTCCAAGCTGATTGCCTCCATGCTGGTCTTGCTGGTTACGCGCATTCATCTGGATCCGGCGGTGGTCGCTTCGCCGATGCTGACAACGATTATTGACGCGTTGTCGCTGACCATTTATTTTACGATTGCGACCGCTGTTTTACACATCGCAATCCACTAGCAACAATGCTATAATGCACCGAGTAAGGGAGGTGACGAGCGCGTATGATTGTTGTTTATACATCGCCAGGCTGTGCTTCTTGCCGCAAGGTGAAGCAATGGTTAAAAGATCGTGATCTTCCGTTTGTGGAAAAGAATATTTTCCGCGTACTTTTGAATGACGAGGAGATTAAGCATCTTCTGATGCGCAGTGAAAACGGAACAGATGATATTGTGTCCAAGCGTTCAAAAATATTGCAGGAAAGGCATATTGATTTAGATGCCATGACGACGGATGAATTGATCACGTTTATTAAAAATAATCCGAGTATTTTGAAGCGGCCAATCATTTTAAATGAGAAAAGTTTTCAGGTCGGTTTTGATTCGGAGGAAATCGGCGTATTCATACCGGAAGAGCTGCGGCGGCTTGCCGAAGATTCATGCACGGAGGATTGTCCGCATTTCAGCGGCTGTAAGCAGGTACGTAAACCGGCGGGACATCAGGCATGAGCGAGGGGATTCATGTCCGCTAAGGTGCTGGTTGGTCTTTCGGGCGGGGTTGATTCCGCCATTGCCGCTTATTTGTTAAAAAAGCAGGGATATGAGGTCACCTGCGCTTTCATGCGCAATTGGGATTCCTGGACGAATGACGATATTCAGGGAAATCCGACGCTTCATGAGGCGATCTGCACGCAAGAGCAGGATTATCTGGACGCAAAGGCGGTGGCGGAAAAGCTGGATCTGCCTTTATTGCGGGTCGATTTCATCGAAGCCTATTGGGATGAGGTATTTTCGGTTTTTCTAAGGGAATATCGTGCCGGCCGGACGCCGAATCCGGATATTCTCTGCAATCGTTATATTAAATTTGATCAGTTTTTTCATTTTGCCAAAGCGCATGGATTTACAACCGTCGCCACGGGACATTATGCTAAAAACGGGTTGTTTCAACAGCAGGCGGCTGTTTTAAAGGCGGATGATCGAAATAAAGATCAGTCCTATTTTCTGGCGCAGATCATGCGTGAGCGTCTGGGGCATGTTTTGTTTCCGCTTGGCTCCATGAAAAAGCCGCAGGTTCGTCAATTGGCCGAGGAATTGGGGCTGTCCATTGCGGAAAAGAAAGACAGTACGGGAATCTGTTTTATCGGCGAGCGGAAGTTTCGCGCCTTTTTGAGTAATTATCTGCCGATGAAGCCGGGGCCGATTCAGGAGATTGAAACCGGAGCGATCATTGGCCAGCATCAGGGTGTTCTGTATTACACGATTGGTCAGCGTAGGGGGTTGCAGATTGGCGGAAGCGGACCGTATTTTGTCATCGGCAAGGATGTGGAAACCAATACGTTGTTTGTCGCGGATGAAGCGCATGTAAACTGGCTGTACAGTGATGCGTGTCTTGTTAAAGGCGTCAATCATCTGGCGGATTATCCGGATGATTTTGACTGCATGGCGAAATTTCGTTATCGGCAAGCGGATTGTCCCGTGCATCTGCATCGGCATCATGATGGTTCAATTACGTTGTCTTTTCCGCAGAAGGTTCGTTCCGTTACCCCGGGGCAGCAGGCTGTCTTTTATAAGGGGGATGTGCTTTTAGGCGGCGGTATGATTGATCTGGTTTTTCAAAATGGGCAGGATCTGATGGAAATGATCCGGGCGCAGGGAAAAAAGAGGCATCATGGATGAAAAGCTGATTACTTTAACGGGCAAGATCGTGCATGTCGTGTTTCGCAATGAGCAGACGCTGTATACCGTGATCAAAGTGCATACGGATGAAGGGAAAGGGAAAGTATTGACCATGACCGGCTTATTGCCCATGGTGGAAACAAATTTCCTCTATACATTCAGCGGCAGTTATGTGGAGCATCCGCGTTACGGCATGCAGTTTCAGATCGCTTCCATGACGCGCTGTCTGCCGGATGAAAAAGAGGGGATTATTCGTTATTTAAGCGGCGTGCAGTTTCCGGGCATCGGCGTCAAGACGGCGCAAACGATTGTCGAGACGTTAGGCGTGTCGTGTTTAGAGCGAATGAAAGAAGATCCGGATATTCTGCTCTCCGTAGCAGGAATGAATCGGAATAAAATGGAAATCATCCGCCAGGGGCTACAAAGTGAGGAAGAGGGCATACAGGATCTGGTGCGGTTTTTAAATACGCAGGGAATCGGTGTTCATAACATGCGGCGCTTAAGTCGTGCATATGGAAGTAAAGCCTTGGCAAAATTACGGGAAAATCCATATCGGGTAATTGAAGAGTGTGATGGTTTCGGTTTTATAACGGCCGATAAAATGGCCAGAGCGCTGGGTGTTTTGCCGGATGATCCCCGGCGGTTAAAGGCCTTGTTAATGGCGCTTTGCATGCGTCTTTGTATGGCAAAGGGAAATTCTTATTGTCATCAGGAAGAGCTGGAAAATGCTTTTCGGAAAGAAACGGCGGGGCTGGATGCTTCCTTTTCTTCTTTTTTGGATATGTGTCTGCATTCCAGGGGTCTGGTTCAAGAGGAGGATCGTATTTATCCGCGTTCGCAGTATGATGCGGAATGGGGGATCGCGAAGTTTTTGTCGCAGTTTCCGTTTTATGATCTGCCGCAAATTTCCAAGGCATGTCTGGATCAGGCATTTGCGGCTTTGGAGCAGGAGTTTTCCATTACCTATGACGCTTGTCAGCGGAAAGCCATCGCAGCGATTTTTGAGCATCCGTTTGTCATCCTGACGGGGGGACCGGGAACCGGAAAGACAACGGTTGTGCGGGCGATGTGTGCCTTATTTCAGAAGATGTATGCGGGAAGTACGGTGCTTTGTGCGGCGCCAACCGGACGGGCGGCGAAGCATCTTGCCTTTGTTACGCAAACACAGTCGAAGACGATTCATGCGCTGTTGAATTGGGATCTGGAAACGAATACTTTCGGGAAAAATGAAGAGGATCCATTGGCGGGGGATCTTCTGATTCTGGATGAGTTTTCCATGGTGGATACGTTTTTGTTTGCTTCGTTATTGAAGGCTTCGGGAAATATCAAGCGTATCTGTATCATCGGGGATGAAGACCAGCTGCCAAGTGTAGGCCCCGGTGCGCTTTTACGGGATCTGATTGCTTCGCATCGCTTTCCTTTGACGCGTCTTGAGCATATTTATCGGCAAGAAGAGGGCAGTGAAATTATTTCGCTGGCTCGTTCTATTTGTGAGGGTGACGTTCACTTTTCGTCTTATCATGATTCGGTGACTTTTTTGCCTTGTGATCCGGATGTCATTCGGCCTTCAATTGTGCATCTTGTCATGCATGCCCTGAAGCAAGGATGGACCTTGGAGGACATTCAGGTTCTTTCACCGATGTATGGCGGCAATGCCGGAATCGACGTTTTGAATAATGCCTTGCAGGAGGCCTTCAATCCCTCCAGGGCGGGGAAAAAAGAAATCCGCATCGGCTATACGACCTTTCGTATCGGGGATAAGATTTTGCAATTGAAAAATCAGCCGGATGATGATGTATATAATGGGGATATCGGCATTCTGGAAGAGATTTATACGGCAAGTGAGACAGAGACGCATCAGCCGTTGATTGTTGTGCGCTATGAAGATTTTTTTGTGGAATATGGTCCGGAAACGTTCGGGAATATCACCTTGGCTTATTGTATTTCCATTCATAAGAGTCAGGGTAATGAGTATCCGTTTGTCATCCTGCCAATTTCGCATCGGTTCGGCATCATGCTGCAGAAGAAACTTCTTTATACCGGGGTAACGCGGGCGAAGAAGCGGCTTTTACTGTTGGGGGAAGAAAGTGCTTTTCAGACTGGCCTGCATCGGAAGGAAATCTGTCCGCGTTTAACGACCTTACAACAGCGGATGGAGGATATCGGCATCCATATGGATCACATAATCTAGTAATCTAGGTATTGCATTTGCTGTTATATGTGTATTTTCAAACTCATTTTATATCTTTTCATGTTTCTGAATGATTTGTTTTTTCATATTACACCATTTTCATGAAAAC
>CAUTVM010000034.1:0-17585 GCA_963541855.1 uncultured Erysipelotrichaceae bacterium | reverse complement strand
TTCTTTAAATTGACGTTCTTTTCTGTGCTTTCCTGTTCGGTTTTCAAAGATCTCTGCCATTCCTCTCATTTGAGTTGGCAAATACGTATTCTACACTTGTTATAAAAATTGTCAATCAAATTTTTCAAAATGATATAAATTTCTTCGGAACATTAAACAACGCCGACAAGTGCCTTTCATATATACCATTAAAAGAGAAAATGCGCAAGACCCTATTTTCAGAAATCTATTGCCTCATAAAACATCCGGCAATACCTAAAGCCTTGATATTTCATGCTTCGGCTGCGATTGATTCCCGCTATACGATTATGGTGCACCCTGATATACCGCGGCTTGGGAAAAATCATGATGATATTGATATAATATGAGTGTTGGAATACATATTCGAAGCAGTATGATGATTCCAAATAATAAGCTCGAAGATATCGTCTCATTCGTTAAATGAATTATGGAAGCCAAGGTCTTAAAGCATTCCGGTAAATTCTATATGATTCAGTTTACGAATACAGACGAAGAAATAAAGCTGAAAGAAAGCATACCGTTTCCGACAGAGGAAACAGCTAAACTAAATAAAAAGAGGTAACAGACATGGGTGTTGATGTAAGAATCAAGAATAGGCAGATCTTCAAAAAAGCCTTAAAAATCAACGATATAACCTTAGGGAAGTACAAATATGGTTCATTAGATAATTATTGGCGAAATACTGATGAGCTTGTGGAGGGCCGCAACGTTCTCTATAATCCAAACCACATTGGAAGAGGAATAGAATTCCAATGGTCTGATAACCTTAAAGATGAAATAGCGCTCCGCGTAAATTTCTTATCTACAAAGTACGATATGGAAATGTTCTACGAGGTTATCAGAAACATTCTTCATGTTTGGAAGGCTAAGTCTTTTGAACATGATGCATCCATTTATACAGAGGCTGATTTGGATGAATTATGCAAGAAGCAAAGAGAATTTAATTTAAATTACATGGCCGATATTGATCAAATAAGTATAACAACTATCTTCGGTGCAAGGCATCCAATTGATTTTGATAAGGAACGCGTTAAAACTTTCGGAGAAAGCAAAGATGAAGAAGGGTTTGCCGACTACCTTCATGCTTTACAATATCCTGATGCTTATTATGCCGTGCCTATTATCTATAAACTGAATGATACTGAATTTTTCGGAAGTTATGCAATAACAGCTGAAACCGATACAATTTTTCCCAAGAAAGCTTCTGATCCAATAATGTTTAAAAATCCCAATACCGGTGAACCATTAAAGTGTTCTTTCTTTGTGGTCACACTTGTATCCCTTGAAAAGAATCGCGCAGTTGGAAGAATGGCTTTCGATGAGTTTGTTGAAAAGGCCGGCATTATGAATTGTCCTGAGCATGATATGACACATGTCTTTCTAAAAGGATTGTCCGAAGATAAAATATTTGAACTTGCTGAATCTGAACATTATGATCCCTTAGCATAAGAGAAATAAGACATATCGGCACTTATTTTATATAAAAACCCACTATGCCATTTCAAGGCAAAAGAAATGAAGAAAAATAAGTATTATGAAAACTGTAAGTTTTATACGATTACATGTGATCATTCAGGTAAAATACTGCATTCCGCTTGGTGCATATAGAGTACATACCCGGTTCCTGTGATTGATCCCTATTTCATTTATTATTTCAAAAAACTCTTACCTGATACCTGATCAATTCCATGTGAATGTCCACACTTCTTAAAATTCATTTAAACGATATGCTATTCCCCTTGATTTCCATTTTTTCATGTGTAAGATAGCACTTGTACTATTTTGAAATTTATTCCGGAGGAATTATGCAGATCGTTGAATACTTCCGAATCTTAAATATTACGGTATTTGTTCTGATGACAGCTTTATACTTTTATCAGATTGTATACATGCTGATTGGCTTACATCATCCCGTTCCGGCTGCCGCCTCAACTCCGGCCCGAATGGATCGCTATGCCGTCATGATCAGCGCGCGCAATGAAGCGGACGTGATCGGCCAGCTGATTGATTCCCTGCAGCGGCAGAATTATCCAAAAGACCACTATGATATTTTCGTCTTAGCTGATAACTGCACCGACAATACTGCCGAGGTGGCACGGATGCATGGAGCCTGTGTATATGAGCGGTTCAATCATGAACGCGTCGGCAAAGGATATGCGCTTGATTATCTCTATCATCGCATTGTTTCGGATCACTCCCATAAAGCGTACAATGCCTTTTTCGTTTTTGATGCCGACAATATTGTCGACCCGCAATTTATTACCGAAATGAATAAAGTCTTTACAAATGGAAACTATGATGCTATCACCTGCTACCGTAATTCAAAAAACTATGCCGCCAACTGGCTAAGCGCGGCTTATTCCATCTGGTTTCTGCACGAAGCACGCTTCATCAATTATGCACGCTCTACACTTGGTAAATCCTGCATGATTTCAGGAACAGGTTTTCTCGTTTCGGCCAAAGTCATGGAAGAAAATGGCGGCTGGCCATATCATCTGTTAACGGAAGATATTCAATTCTCAGTTGATACTGCACTGAAAGGAAAAATGATCGGTTATTGTGAAAAGGCAATGGTTTATGATGAACAGCCGACCTCCTGGAAACAATCTTGGCAACAGCGCTTACGCTGGTCGAAAGGATTTTATCAGATTGATGTTCATTACTTAGGTGCTTTATTACGGGGATGCTTCTCAAAAGAAAACTCCCGTTTCAGCTGTTATGATATTTTGATGACGATTGCTCCCTCCTTATTCTTGTCTTTGGGCATTTTGATCTTGGATATCTTTTTCCTGATTCAAATGAGCGGCCAGCCATTTTATCTGCGTTGGCTGATGCAGTGTCAAATAATCCATGATGTACGGTTCGCTTTTCTTTCCTCCTATTTCGGATTACTGCTGATTGGTACGCTGACGGTTCTTTCAGAGTGGGATAAGATCAACGCTCCGATGCACAAACGGTTTATTTATTTGTTTTTATTCCCGTTGTTTATTTTCTCTTATATACCGATCGGCATTCAGGCATTATTCTGCAAAGTTCACTGGACTCCGATTCGTCATTATGCGCTGGAAAATGAAACTGTTTTAGAACGGAAATAAATAGAAAAACTCAGCAGTTTTAAATCATGCTCCTGATGCAACACTAAAAAACTGTGCATCATTCGATTTTATCGGGATACACAGCCTTTAATTCATATCTTCGTCACTGCCACGATCCAACTGCACTGTTGGGATTATACATGGCCTCAATCTGTTCATCTGTCAACGTGATTCCATACAGCTCTTTGTAATACGCGGCCACATCACGACGAACATTTACATCTTTAAACAGATCAGGATAAACCGCCTGCGCCAGCCACTCTAAAGTCATCGGCGTATCAGCACCCGGCGTATATGTCCGATAGATTCCCAGCGGCATTTTATATACACGATGATCCTGCACCGCTTTTATGCCGGACCAGTCATCGCTGCCGATTGCGTTTGCATATAAATCTTCCGGCTGCGTTTTGGTAAAATTCGTAAGAATAATGACATCCGGATTCCATGCATATACCTGTTCCATCGTAATTGCAGCATTTTTATTTTCCGCCGGAACATCCTGCGCTACATTTACGGCGCCGATTGAATCACACCACCACTGTCCGAAAAATTTTGAACCGGAAGTTACCATCATGTTTTCATCATACCGATATAAGAATAATACTTTCTGTTTTTCCTGCGAATTGAGGTTCTTAATCCGCGATTGAACCGCGCCGTAAACGGCATCGCCATACTCATCGACCCGCGAAGAAAGTTTATTTTTGCGTGCATGTTGTGGATAAATCTGATCCAGCAGCGCCATCCATTCATCATAAGTTTTAATACAATCATAATCCCAGCCGGTCGCCGAAACACCAACTGCCGTTAAACCAGCATTTTCAAATTTTTCAGCTTCCTTGGCATTGCCCGCATTATAGAAAATCACATCCGGTTCCAACGCGGCGATTGCTTCAACACTAATATCTTCACCATCCATAATTGAAGTATCCACATCCAGAATTTCCGGATACAGCTGCCCCAAAATTCCATTCTTAGCCGCATTCATGCTCACCGGTTCCATAGCCACAATGCTGGAAGCGGAGCCCAAATAAACGGTCAATACGGATGCCAGCGGATAAATATCCGTAATCACTACTTTTTTCGGCTCTTGCGCCAACGTCACCTCACGACCTGCATGATCTTTGATGATAATAATATCCTCACCTGCCGGAAGTGCACTGGGCGTTGCTGTTTTTGCTATCTGCGGCTCTTTGGGTACTCGACCGCATCCCGTTAATCCACTGCCGGCTAAACACGCTGCCAGAAAAATTTGAAAAAAATGATTCCATTTAAACCGCATGAAGATCTTCCTCCGTTTGCTATAAGCATACACCAAACCTGTCAGCGTCATTCAACAAACGATCAAAATACATATTCTGCTTTACAAATGAAAATGACCCATATTGTGCACACAAAACAAGACGCTTACGCGTGGATCACAAAAAAGGCTTTTTTAAAAAGCTATGCTAAAATAGATTCAGCAATAATAACAAGGAGAGCAAAATGTTAATACAAAGTAAACGCGTATGGGTTGCCGGTGATTTTATTCCTGCTGAAATTGAACTTGAAAACGGGAAAATCAAAAAAATTGATTCGGCAGACGTTGATTACGGCGATAAGCGTATCGTCCCCGGTTTTCTCGATATTCATTGCCATGGTGCATATGGCTATGATACCAACTACGCTGAAGAAGAGGGATTGCGGAAATGGGCCAAAAACATCACCCACGAAGGCGTCACCGGCTTCATGTCAACAACCATTACGGAATCGCGGCCGGTTTTGGACAAAGCCGTTCGAAACGTTGCTAAAGTCAAAAAAGCCTTCCAGCCCGGTAAAGACGGCGCCGATATTCTTGGTATCCACTTTGAGGGGCCTTATTTGGATATGACTTATAAAGGTGCTCAACCGCCTGAAGCGATCGTTCCGCCTTCCGTTGAAGAATTCAAAGCATATCAGGAAGCCGCAGAAGGATTAATCAAAATCATTACCCTCGCTCCCGAACATGATCCGGATCTGGCATTAACACGCTATGCAAGTGAAAACGGCGTCATCGTTTCCATCGGCCACTCGGGCGCTACCTTTGAAGAAGCTCTGCTTGCCGTTGCTAATGGCGCCAAGTCCATCACGCATACCTATAATGGACAGTCTCCCTTCAATCATCGCCAAAACGGTGTAACCGGAGCCGCTTTACGTCTGCATGATCTTTACTCCGAAATCATCTGTGATTGCAATCATTCAACACCGGAAGCCTTGCATATCTTCTTCACCTGTAAAGGAAGAGACCACGGCATCATGATTTCTGATGCCTTAATGGCTAAAGGCTTCAAGCCTGGCGATTCCTTCCCTTTCGGAGGTCACGAAATCGAGATTTATCCGGACGGCAGTGCCCACTTGAAAGAAAGCGGAAAACTGGCCGGCAGTACCATGCGCATTTGCGACGGCATACGCAACCTTGTGGAACGCGCAGGTGTACCATTTGATATTGCTTTGAATGCAGCTACCATCAATCCGGCCAGTTTGCTTGGCCTTAACGATCACATCGGCAAACTATGTGCAGGATATGATGCAGATATTGTCGTATTAGAAGAAAGCTATGACGTGGCTCAAACTTATTGCAAAGGCGTTGCCCAATTCTGATTGCCCGCATGATTTACCTCTAAGAGATAACCGGATTTAGTGCATCCCGCACTTTTCTCATACTTGCCTTATACACTTTGCCGTTAATTGATGAATTTTGACCGGCACCGCATGGTTTCTTTTTAAAGTGCTTCATCATCATGCTGTTTTATTTATAGCTGATAATGTTCTTTCAGTTACCATGCATACGCACAAATGAAAAACCTGTGCCTTCTCTTGCAAAAAACAGGTAAAATAAATCTGCCATGAAAAAACAATATCATATTCTTGTTCTCAACCCGGGTTCTACTTCCACAAAGCTGTCTTTGTTTGAAAATGAGACACGCGTCTATGAAGAAAACCTGTTTCATGATTCCTCTGAACTGCTTGCCCTGGGAGATATCAATCGACAGCTTCCTTATCGCATGCATATTTTAGATACATTTTTGAAAAAACACCACATCGCCCTGACGACCATTGATGCCATTGCTGCCCGAGGCGGTCCTTGTCAACCACTGGCCAGCGGCATTTATATGATCAACAGACAAATGGTAAATGACACCCGCAACCATATCGGCGGTTTATATCATGCCTCTATGCTGGGCGTTCAGATGGCTTTTATTCTGCATACACGTTACGCTATACCAGCTTATACCGTTGACCCCACGGTTGTAGATGAATATTGTGATTTGGCGCGCATTACCGGCGTAAAAGATATTTATCGACAACCGGCCAGCCATGTTCTGAATACAAAAGAAGTCGCAAGGCGACACGCGGCTTTAATGGGGAAAAAATACGAAGAATGTCGTTTTATCGTCTGCCACATTGACGGCGGCATCACAATTTCCGCACATGATCACGGGCGGATGATCGACGGTAATAATGGCGGCGGAGGCGAAGGACCTTTTACCCCGACCCGCATGGGATCAATGGCGATAACGACTATTCTGCAAAAAATGCATACCGTTTCTGCTGATACTCTGCAAGCCCTTTGTACGGAAGCAGGCGGCTTATCCAGCTGGTTTAAGACCTCAAATACCGATCAGATTCACGTTATGGTAGAACAACACGATGCCCAAGCCGTACGTATTTGGAACGCTATGATCTATCAGATCGCAAAATGGATTGGTGCCATGGCAGTGGCTTTGCATGGACATGTCGATGCGATTTTACTGACCGGCGGCCTGCTGCGATTTAAAGATATTGAACAGACCCTTACCGATTACTGTGCCTGGATTGCTCCGCTTACCTCTTATCCCGGAGAATTTGAACAGGAAGCGTTGGCTTTACGCACCCTTCTTGTCCTACAGCACAAATTGCGTCCTCTCCACTATACCTCTCGCCCGGTATGGACGGGATTCAAGAACGACAATTGCTAAACAAAGTCATTTTATTCAACTCTCCATATCTGAAAATTGAGAACGATACAACTGTGCATAGAAGCCATTTTTTGCAATCAGCTGCGCATGCTTTCCCTGCTCCAGAATCCGGCCATGGTCCATGACGATAATCCGATCGGCATGCTGAATCGTTGATAAGCGATGTGCAACGATAAAACTTGTCCGATCTTTCATCAAGCTGTTAAAGGCCGATTGAATCTGCACTTCTGTATGCGTATCAATATTCGACGTCGCTTCGTCCAAGATAAGTATTTTCGGCTTTTTTAAAAAAACACGACTGATACATAACAATTGTTTCTGACCTTGCGAAAGCATATCCTCCCGTATAACCTCATCCAAACCATGGGGAAATCGTGCTATGAATTCCCAACAATGTGCCGCCTTAGCCGCGGCAATGATTTCTTCTTCCGTTGCCTCCGCTTTACCAAATGCGATATTTTCCCTTACGGTTCCTTCTTTTAACCACGTATCCTGTAATACCATTCCGAAAGCGGCACGTAATGAATGACGTGAGCAACAACGAATGTTCTGCCCGTCAATGAAAATATATCCTGCATTTACTTCATAAAAGCGCAGCAAAAGATTGATCAATGTCGTCTTTCCGCAGCCCGTCGGTCCGACAATCGCAATCGTTGATCCCGCTTGCGCAAAGAAAGAAAAATCTTCAATCAGCGGTTTGTGCGGCTCATAAGAAAAATATATATTCTTAATCTGCACTTCTCCATGCGTAACCATCAAGCTCCCCGCAGCATCTTTTTCTTCTTTTTCTGCATCCACCAGATCAAACAGCCTTCCCACACAAGCTAAAGAGCCTTGCAATTCACTGATAATTGCAGCGATATCATTAAACGGCTTCATAAACTGGTTTGCATAAGTCAATAATACGGCCAGCATGCCGACACTCAACGAACCTTTCATCACGGACTGTGCGCCAAGCAAAGCGGCAAACGCATAAATCACATTGTTTACAGCACGCGTGGATGGATTTGTCAAAGAGCTGAAAAAAAGAGCACGTGTGGACCATGTCTTCAATTCATCATTTAATGAAGAAAAACGTTTCGAAGCTGTTCGCTGATAAGAAAATGCCTGGACGATTTTCTGTGAACCAATCATCTCATTGATCAGTGCCGTCTGCTTTCCGCGTATTTCCATCTGCCTGTGAAAGGCTTGAAAAGAATGCTTGGCAATCAATCTGGAAACCAGAAAGCTGACGGGCGTTAATAACAACACCGTCCACATAATCTGCGCATCCATGCGAAACATGAACACCAATGTCAGAACAATCATTACCACACCGGAAAATACCTGAGAAAATCCAAGCAGCAAACCATCTGCAATCTGATCCGCATCGGCAATCATGCGCTGCACCAGATCACCTGTACGATGGCTGTCAAAATAGCGAAGCGGCAACTGCTGCAAAGCCCGGATGGCAGAAGTTCGCATATCCTGTATGGCATGATAGACGAGTCGGTTATTCACCACATTCATGACCCATGTCAAAACAGAAGTCAGAAGAATAAATACAAGCAGCTGCAACAATATCCCTGTAAAGCGACCTGATGTATCTGATCCATAGGCAACAATGCCGTCGATCGCGCGGCCAAATAAAACCGGTATGTACAATTGGAAGCCGACCGTAACAATTGCCAGTATTGCACTTATAACAAGCTCCGCTCGATAAGCGTTAAGAAAGACTAAAATACGACGCAATTCTTTCATCATACGCCTCCGCTTTGCGAAGCATACAGCTGCTGATATACCGGACAAGAGACCAGCAGTTTCTCATGCCGATCATCGCCAACCAGTCTTCCATTTTGTAACACCAGAATATGATCCGCATTTTTTACACTGGCAATTCGCTGCGAAATGATAAAGATCGTATACTTTCCCTTCATCGCACGCAACGCCTTCCTCAATCGCAGATCAGTTGCCTGATCCAGCGCGCTGGCTGCATCGTCCAGCAGCAATATATCCGGTTTTTTTACCACGGCCCGGGCGATGGTCAAACGCTGCCGCTGCCCACCGGAAAAATTACGGCCATTCTGCTCAACCACCGCATCCAAACCGCCCTCTTTTCCGTCTACAATATCCTTGGCCTGCGCAATGGCCAGTGCTTGCCATATTTCGTCATCATTGACCGCTGGATCGGCAAATTGAATATTCTCGCGAATTGTTCCCGCAAATAAAACCGCCTGTTGCGAAACGATTCCAAAATGATTAAGCAATGCCTCTTTTTCATACAAATGAACATTTTTACCGAATACAACAACTTCTCCGGCATCCGCATCATAAAAACGAGGAATCAAATTCATGATGGATGATTTACCGCTTCCGGTTCCGCCGATGATACCGACCGTTTCCCCATTGCCAACCTCAAAAGAAATATCATGGAGCGCATCACCATCCTGTTCACCATAATGAAACGATACATGTCGAAAGGCTACCGCCGGGCTTGCTGCCAAATCAATCTTAACTTCTTTTCCATCCTGCATGCCTGCATCCGTTTCAAGCACATCACATAGACGATCGGCACACGCAACGGATCGATTCAAAACAATGATCAAAGAAGTCAGCTTGATCAGTTCAATGATCATCTGCGCCATATAGTTATACAATGCCACCACATCCCCTTGAACAATATGTCCAAGATGTACTTCCAGCAGTCCTGTCTGTATCAGAAAAATAATGGCAACATTGATTAGCGTAAACGTCAGCGGATTTAAAGTTGCGGAAAGACGGCCGACACGTTCATTCAGCTTTGTTACCTCATGACTGTCCATTTCAAACGCATGCATTTCTTTCTGCTGGGCATTGAAGGCCCGAATGACCCGCACTCCGCTTAAATTTTCTCGGGCAGACATGGTTAAACGATCCAAGGCCTTTTGTGCGCTTGTATACAAAGGAATACTAGTCTGCATGATGCCGAAAATAATAAGTCCCAGAAACGGAATGGAAACCGCAAAAATCAACGCACACCGAAAATTGATCTGAAACGCCATGATCATAGAGCCGAAAACAATAAACGGCGAGCGCAGCAAAAGCCGCAAGGCCATATTGACTCCGGTCTGCACCTGATTGACATCACTCGTCAAGCGCGTAATCAAGGTGTCCGTACCAAGCCGATCCAATTGACTGTAGGACAGTGTCTGCACGTGATCAAATACCGCCTGTCTGATACGCGAAGCGAAGCTGACGCTTGCCTTGGCCGCAAACCATTGTGCCGTAAAAGAAAACAACAGTCCGGCAGTTGCCAGAAATAACAGCTCTTGAAAGTCCCGATACAATAATGCGTGATCTGCTTGAAGAACGCCACGGTTCAACATATCGGCTACAACCATGGGAACCATAAGATCCATCCCCGCTTCCAATAATTTAAATAGCGGCGCCAGAATGCACGCTTTCATATCGTCTTTTAAATATACGAGCAGTTTTTTCATTTCCTGAATCTCCAATGCCCTTGATCATATCACTTGCCGGCATTGCTTGCCTTTGTCAATCTAACACAATAAGCCGCTGTAATAAATGACGTCTATCTGTTTTTTGGCGACAGAGGAAAACGAATCGTAAAGACGCTGCCATGAGGAACATGATCCGTAATTACAACTGTTCCGTTCATGTGCGACACCATATCTTTCACTAATGCCAATCCGATTCCATATCCGTCAATTTTCTTATTGCGCGAATCATCGGCACGATAAAACAGATCAAATGCCGATTGTTTTTGTATATCCGACATACCGATGCCATTGTCCATAACAGAAAGAATTCCTGTCTCTTTATCCTGCTGCATCATGATTTTGCAAAAGCCGCCATCCGGAGTATATTTGATCGCATTGTCTACCAGATTAAAAAGCGTGCGGGCTAAAAGAGAATCATCTGCTTCCAGCACAAAGTCATCACCGTTGACCGTCAAGGAAATATTCTTTTCACGCGCACGATCCTCAAGATCCAACACAACTTCTTCCGCAACGGTACGTACAGAAACGGGATGTTTTTCCGTGCGATATTCTCGACTCAATAATAAAATATCATCCACCAGTTTAGACAAGCGTCCGATGCTTTCTTCCAAGCCGGCGATAAAAGCAGACGTTTCGGCTGACATCGTATGATTCTGCCGTTTATACAGATCAATCCGTGTCAACAGAATAGCCAATGGCGTGCGCAATTCATGGGCCACATTCACACTGAACCGTTTCTGACGATTATATCCATCAATCAGCTTATCTAAAACGGTCTGGAAAGCAAGGGAAAGCTGATGTACCTCATAGCTGCCTTTTTCCTGCAAAATGGGAACATGTTCCTTTGGAAGCTTTTCAACATCAATTTCTTCAATTCGTTTGGTTAAGTGCGTAAAAGGCCTTAATTGATATACAACACTCCCATAAATCAACAAGCCGCCAAGCAAAAGTGAAATACCGATCACCATGGCCGCATAGATACGATACTCAGTTAAAGCGCGAACTTGTGTTTCATCAATAATCAGCGTCAGCTGTCCGTTATTTTGCAGTAAACCGCTATCCACCCGCAGTTGTTCTTCCACCTGCTGTTCCAGTCTCTGCGTCAGCTCAGCCTGCTTGCGGCCGATCATATAACTGGAAGAAACAAGCATAGCGGCAAAGATCAAAAATGTGGACAGCAGCATGTTGATAATAATAGAGCGATTATGTCGGTTTCGTCTCATCTTCAGCCCCTTCGATTATATAACCCTTGGCAATTTCATTGCGAATCAAAGAATATCCCAAAGCGTCTTTTAACTTCCGGCGTAATGAAGAGACATGAACACGCACAGTATTGCTAAAGGCATTCATATCTGCATCCCATACATGCTCAAGTAATTCTTCCTGACTGATGTAGCTTCCCTGATTCAGCAGAAGATACTCCAGAATGCCGGTTTCTTTTCCTGTCAGATGCAATGGATTTCCCTTAACATATGCGGTTTTCGTCTTTGTATCAAACGAAAGCTCGCGGCGTTTTAATAAAACGGCATTCTGAATCTGCTTGCGTCGCAGTAAAGAACGGACGCGCGCTTCCAGTTCGGCAAAATGAAACGGCTTAATCAAATAATCGTTGGCACCAAGATCCAGTCCTTTTACACGATCCTGTACGTCACTGCGGGCACTTAAAACAAGTACGTTGAGCGCTTGATTTTCTTTCCGAATTGCACGTAAAACAGAAAATCCGTCTTTTCCCGGAAGATTGATATCCAGCACCACAAGATCATACCCGTTTATCAGGGCCATTTCTTCGCCATCAATGCCATTATCCGCCATATCAACCGCATAGCCGGACAAACGCAATCCTTCAACGATTCCTTCTAATAATTCCTTTTCATCTTCCACAACCAGAATGCGCATCAATCACACCTCTTTCGCCTTTATTTCTTTACTTTGCGTAATTTGCGTAAATGGAACCCGCCATTGCAGTGCTTTTGTCGGACAAGCTTTCAGACATTGTCCACATCGTATACATTCTGTTGAATTGCAATTTTTTACCGGATCCACCTGCATTTTACATGCTCTGCGACAAGCGCCACAGGAAATACATTTTTCTTTATCAAACTGATAGCGGAACAAGGCAATTCCATTAAAGAATGAATAGATCGCTCCCAGCGGACATATATATTTACAAAATGGCCGATACCAGAGAATTGATAAAATAATGATCGCAATCAAAATAGTATTCTTCCACAGATAAATAAAGCCGATTGCCCCTCGCATCGAGCGGTTCAAAAGCACCATCGGAATACCGCCTTCCAAGGTACCGACCGGGCAAATCAGTTTACAGAAATAAGGCGATCCCTGACCGATCACATCTGTCAGCACTAAAGGCAAAAGAATGACAAATACGCCTAAAAAAACATATTTCAGCTTACGTAATATCCGATCTCCGGGAATCATTTTAATTTTCTTTCCCGGAATCTTATAAAGAAAATCCTGAATCAGACCAAACGGACAAAGCCATCCGCATACAAAGCGACCGATCAAGGCTCCGATAAAAATCAGGAAACCTGACAGATAATAGGAAAAAGAATAGTTATAGTTTCCGATAACCGCCTGTAAAGAACCGATCGGACAGGCGCCGCGTGCACCTGGGCAAGAGTAACAATTCATGCCGGGCACACAAAGTTTCTTTAATTTTCCCTGATAAATTTTTCCGTCAAGAAAACCTTTGCCGTAACTGTTGGTTAAAATTGCCCAAGCCGACTGAGCTATGTGGCGCGGCCATTCACGCATTGATTTTTTCATATCAGCCAATCCCGATGCACTCCATGCATATCCGTGTTGCCTTGGCGAAGACCACATTGATTTCGCCGCGGTAGGCTCCATACAGACATAATCCGATACCGACAAACGCCAGCACCACGCCTGCAAGAGATCGTTTTTTTTCACCCTTCATATCGTTCTCCTTCATCTCTTTGAACGTACTTTATCATGGTATCGGTTAAATTGCTGTTAAGATTCGTCTAATCGGTAATCGGATCAATTCCACGTTCCGGCATTTTTTCCAAAGTAATCGTTTCAATATAATAAAATACTTTTTCTTTTCCGCCGCTGAATTTACTTTTTCCCTGCCGCAGGATTCCCTTGATTGAAATCCATGTTTCACCGGACTTGAATTTGGAGGTATCGTAATCTGTCTGTATCTCAAAATCAACATAACCGCCGGTACAGTATGGGCATGTCGGGCCGTTGCGGCCGATAAACTGATAGCCGTTTTGAAAGTTGAGATAATATCCTTCAATGGCGACGGTTTTATTCGCATAATCGGCAAAATTAATAAACCAGTCGTTGATCTGTGTCATATAAAGGTGATCACCTACCGTAATATCAATATGATCCGGATTAAACGTCGCGCGATCTTCGGCAATGGAATATGGATATTCATCTGCTAACAGCTTCATCGGATCGCCATCCGCTTGTGGCGTTGCCGTCACTTTTAAAATCGGCTGAGCAGAAAGTGCCGGTTCCGTTTCTTCCGGTTTATTTTCATATTGATGAAATGAGCTCTTGACCAAAGCATCGCCCGTAAAATACGCAACGATCAAAACAAGGGCAAGAATCAATATCTGCAATCGGTATTTTTTCATACACGGCTCCTTCCTCTATCAATACTCCAAAAAGTAAAAAAGACAATCATATCCATGATAACGATACATGCGCCTGTCGGTACAGAATACAGATAAGAAAATATAAGGCCGATGGCAAAACAGGAAACGGATACCAGCGCTGAAATAAGTATTGTTGTACGAAATTGTCGACAAACGCGCATCGCCGTCATGGCCGGAAAGACAATCAGGCTGGATATCAGCAATGTTCCCATCATGCGCATGCCTAATACAACTGTAATCGCGGTCAGTGTTGCCAGAATCATATTATAAAACGGTGTATCCAGACCGGTTGCTGATGCAAAGGACTCGTCAAATGTCACCGCAAAAATACGATTATAGAAAACGACAAACAAAACTAATACCACAATGCTTAATATAATGGAAATATAAAGATCGGCCTTGCTCATCGCCAATATGCTGCCAAACATATAGTTGCATACATCCGTATTCATGCCGGTTGTCAAAGAAATCGTCATGACGCCGACTGCCAGAGCGCCGCTGCACAACAATGCTGTTGCCGCATCACCTTTTATGCGTGAACTGTCTTTAATCTGCAAAATGATAAAGGCGGCGATGACACAAACCGGAATAGAAACGTACAGGGGCGATAAGCCTAACGGATAAGCGATCGCCAAGGCCGCAAAGCCGACATGCGATAGTCCATCGCCAATCATTGAATATCGTTTTAGTACCAAACTTGTTCCTAATAAAGAAGCGCAAAGTGAAACCAGGATACCGACAATAAATGCGCGTACCAGAAATGGATAAGAAAACATTTCCATCAGAACTTTCATACGGTCATTCCTCCTAAAAAAGCTTTGCCGATAGGATCGGAAACATATGCCTCTTTTGTTCCAAAAAATTTCTGCCGATTGTCGATATGCAAAATATGGTCTGCTTCCTGAATCGCACCTTGAATATCATGTGAAACCATAATGATGGTCAGATTTTCCTTGGTATGCAGTTCGCGGATTAATCGGTATAGTTCCATCGCCATGCCCGGATCCAGTCCGGCTACCGGTTCATCCAGCAGTAAAAGCTTCTGGGTTGCACAAAGTGCGCGCGTCAACAACACACGCTGTTGCTGACCGCCGGAAAGGTCACGATAGCAACGCTTTTGCAAGTCCATAATATTGAATTGCTTCATTTTTTCCATAGACCGTTTTTTAACAGCCTCGTTGAAAAAAGGACGATGACCAAGTGCATTCAGGCATCCAGATAAGACAACTTCCTGTACGCTTGCAGGAAAGTCTTTCTGGACAAACGTCTGCTGCGGCAGATAACCAATTTCATTGGCGCGCAGGTTATCTCCATAAGAAATCGTACCTGAAGAGGGCTTCTTCAAATGAAGCAGCCCTTTCAGCAATGTACTTTTTCCCGCTCCGTTTTCACCGATGATACATACATAATCGCCAGTATGGACCGAGAAATTCACATCGGTAACAACACTTCTGCCTTCATAGGCAAAGCTGACATGATTGCATGTCAATAAAGCCATCAGTTTAATGCCTCTTTCAGTGCTTCCACATTTTTTTCCATCAAAGATACATATGTGGCGCCTTGATTAAAATCTTCATCCGTTACATTATGCACCGCATTCAGTAACATGCTCTTGGCTCCGGTTGCTTCGGCAATGGAATCGGCCATCTGCGGATTGGACAATTCAATATGAAATACAACCGGAATCTGATCTGCTTTCACTTTGTCAATCAAAAAGGCTACCGTTTTGGCAGATGGCTGCGTATCCGTTGAACATCCTGGGAAAGCGGCATAATAGGATAAGCCGAATTCATCGCAGAAATAGCGGAATGGAAAGCGATCGCCGACAATGATTTCCTTGCGCTTGGCATGGTCGATTACCTCATGAAATTGGGCATCCAAGTCATTGATCTTCTCTATGTAAGCTTGCGCATTCCGTTCGTAAACTGCCTGATTCTGAGGGTCAATCTGCGCAATTGCCTGAGCCATTTTCTCAACAATCGTAGCCGCATTGGCAGGTGAAGTCCAGACATGTTCATCCATCTCTGCTTCTTCCTCTTCCTCTTCAGATTCGTTTTCTTCCATACCTTCTACGGTTTCTTCTTCTACGGTTTTTACCTGATCCATCAGCTTAAAAATCGTGCGCTTGCTGTTGTCCATGGAATCTAAGACACCATCGACCCAAGCATCTGAATCACCGCCGACATAAACAAACATATTGCTGTTTTGAATCGTAATCAGATCCTCCGGTGTCGGTTCATATGTATGACTCTCTGCGCCCGGCTTTAACAGCATCTGAACGTCAGCGTCCTCTTTGACAATCTGTCGGGCAAAATCATATGCCGGAAAATTGGTGCAGACAATAGATACTTTTTTCACCGCTTCCGGCTTTGCTGTTTCATTTGTTTTCACATCGGTTTTCGCCTGATTGCAAGCAGAAAGTGCTGCCGTTAAAATGACCGCCGACATAGTCTTTATGATCCATTTCATTTTCATATTCTTCTTTCTCTCTTTCTATTTTGCTTCCGTAATCGTAAAATCAAATCAATTGTTCATACGAATTTTCAGACCAATCAATGTCCATGGATGGGCAACGTGAATATAAGGAAACGTTACTATTTCCCTGATCGGCAAAGAAAAAACAATAACCGTCACGACTGTTCCTAAAACCAGCGGTAATTCCAGATTTCGTACACATTGTCTTAGGCAATTGCAATATGGACAATCACTATCGGTACATTGGTGCTTTGCTTTCATTGCCGCAAATAAAAAAGTGCCGATCATAATCAAAGTAAAGGCTAAAACAAGCACCCCGGCTTTCTTTCTTCGCCGAATGCGTATTTCTTCTCTCATTTTACGTCCACCGCCGTCTTCTTTTGACAAGCTGCGCATATTCCATTAAAAACTGTTCGGGATGAAAGTAATTGAAAACCATGCTGTTCTTCCAGATGTCGGGCAATACCGGCCAGTTCATGGCATTGTACATGAAATAAAGTCCCGCATTTCTCACAGCGGCAATGAAAAACCTCAGCCGTATGATGCACAGGCAGATCATAAGAGAAACATGCAGGTGCATTTGGACCTGTGATGTACTTCATCACCATGCCGGCTTCAACAAGCTTTTCCAGTTGTCGATATACCGTTGCCATGCCGATCGGCTTTTTCATCTGCGCGCACAGTTCGGCAGCAGTTATATGCTGATGGGGATGATCTTGTAACCAAGATAATATTTCCTTTTTCTGATGTGTTTTATATTCTGCTTTTTTCATACAATTTGAGAACCATTCTCATATTATATGCAGACATCAGATTCTTTTCAATATGAAGCAATTAAAAAGACCCAAGAACATCATCTCATTCTCAGGTCTTTTGCTTCATATTACTGCT
>CAUTVM010000033.1:0-17655 GCA_963541855.1 uncultured Erysipelotrichaceae bacterium | reverse complement strand
TGTCAGCTGGCCCTTACCAAGGGCCTGTATTGCCGTTATACTAATCCGGCGACAGTGCAATCATCATACAAAAAACAACGCTTGAAATCAATAGCCGCCGCTTTTCAATTCCATATACACCCGCTGTACGGGCAAGCCTACAATAGTATAAAAATCCCCTTGAATCCCGGTAATAAAACAGGCGCCTTTCCCTTGAATCGCATATGCCCCCGCTTTATCCATCGGCTCGCCGCCGGATACATAAGCATGAATTTCTTCTTCGCTCAATGAAGCAAAGGTTACCTCGGCAACGCTGACCTCCTGATGACAGCGCAAAGACGACAAAATACATAATCCCGTAATCACCTGATGCACTCTCCCTGATAATCTGCGTAACATCTGTTCGGCATCTCTATTGTTTTTCGGCTTTCCCAACACTTCCTGATCCAAAACGACAACCGTATCGGAACCAATGACGACACCATCAGGATGACGAGTGAATACTGTCTTCGCCTTCCGATACGCAAGATGCTGAATTTCTTCACGAATCGGTTTTGAAAAATCAATCGTTTCATCAATATCGGCCGCGTCAACCGAAAACGGAATACCGATCTTTGCCAATAATTCTTTACGCCGCGCAGACTGACTCGCTAAAATCAATTGTTTTTCCATACACCAGCTCCCTTTCATTATTCTAACAGTAAAGCCATACAAATAGCGCTATAATGTCAAAGACAGAAAGGAATTCTTATCTATGAAACAAAATCCGGTACTCGTCATTCTGGCGGCAGGAATGGGTTCACGCTACGGCGGCATGAAACAAATTGATGGCGTTGGCAGCCATGGAGAACCGATTATTGAATTCTCCATTTATGACGCCTACACGGTCGGCTTTCGTAAAGTTGTTTTAATCATCAAACGCGAACATGAGGCCCTTTTCCGCAAAGCACTGACGGACCGTGTGCAGAAAGGCGGCATGGAAGTTTCCTTTGCCTTTCAGGACCTGCATGATCTGCCTGATGGTTTTACCGTTCCCGACGGGCGGGAAAAACCGTGGGGAACAGCGCATGCTCTTATGGCCTGCCGTGACATGGTTGATTCACCATTTGCCATCATCAATGCGGACGACTTCTATGGCCGCGATGCCTATCGGGTCATCTATCAATATCTGACGGAAAAAATACAAGACAGTGCTTATGCAATGGTAGGCTTTAAGTGCCTGAATACCCTAACCGAAAACGGTACGGTTACCCGAGGCCTTTGTGAAGAACAAAACGGATGTTTGAAATCTATACGCGAAATACAGAACATCGCCCTCCATCATGGACATGCCGCATATCAAGATAATGACAACTGGATTCCGATTGCCGATGACGCACCGGTCTCCATGAACTTCTGGGGTTTCACACCACGTATTTTTACAGAAACGCAGCCGCTTTTTAAACAATTTCTAAATGAGCATCTTGCGGAAAATCCCCTTAAGTGCGAACACCTCATCCCGACGGTAATCGGCGAGCTGATCCGACAAAAGAAAATATGCGTTCATATGTTATCGTCAAAAGACAAATGGTTCGGCGTAACCTATAAAGAAGATAAACCCCTTGTTGTCAAACGCTTACAGGCGCTTAAAGATGACGGCACATATCCGGATATTCTTTGGAAATAAATCACCCGTTAAAAAGAAGAACATTCAAGCCAATACGGAAAGGAACAACTGCTTACTTTCCCGTTGGCTATTTTTATTTCCTCCTGACGCAGACAATTTTGATAACTCCCATCCGCAAGATGAACTTCTATTTCTCCCTGATGTCCGTTGACATTAAAACCGCCCGCATACATCTTTCCGCCCTTCCCATAGGCTCGCACTTCCAGACATCTTTCATTTTCAATCAACTCATATCCCTGCACAAGCGGCATATATGTACGACGCAGCGCATTATACTGCGCTATGAGATGCATGTAATCTGCATCAACTTTTGTCCAATCAATCGGATCTTTTTCAAACAGCTGCGGAAGATGTACCGCCCATGTTTCCTGCCCGTTATAAACAAATGCGGCCCCGGGCATCAGAAATGAATATGCCAGCCAGTTCAAGGCCCGACGACGATTTTCCCTAAGTTGTTTATAAATACGAGGACAATCATGATTCTCCAGATACCACACTTCATTGGTTCCCTTAGGAAGCATAGCAACCAGATGATTAACTGCCCGCTCATAGGGAAGCAGCTCTTTTTTCTGTACAGCCGCTTCAAATTCACGACGAATGCTGTATGGATATAAATCATCAAATACCCTTGACAGTTCCCCATCGCCCATTGCGATATGTCCTTTTGAACGTTGCTGCAAAACACATTCAATATCCACGCTTTCTGCCAGCATCAGGAAAGCGGGATTGATTCTCTGACACATGGAGCGCGCCTTTTCCCAGAACGACACCGGAATAAGCGAAGCAACATCACAACGAATTCCGTCTATTCCTTTTTTCACCCAGAAGATCAACATACGCAAAAGAGCATCCTGCAGCTGTGCATTATCAAAGTCAAAATCTTTGACGTCACTCCATTGCAAAACCGCATTTTCAAATGCGTAATAAGAATGGTGCTGCTTTACCCATGCATGATCCACAGCACTGTGATGAATGACAATGTCCATCATCACTTTCAGTCCTTTTTGATGCGCCGCTTTGATCAGATGCAGAAAATCCGACATTGTGCCCAGTTCTTTGTCAATCGCCATGTAGTCCTGTACGGCATATGGCGAACCATATGTTCCCTTGCGCATTTCTTTTCCGATCGGATGAATCGGCAATAAATAAATATAATCAAAACCCATGGCACAGATCCGGTTCAAATCCTTTTCAACCGCATACAGTGTACCTTCTTTACTGTAATTCCGTACAAACACCTGATATATGCTATGTACATTCCGCATATGCTTTACCGTTTTTTAGCTTTGGCATAAATAATCGCCATGCCCTTGCCGGCTAATTGCGGATCATAGACGTCGATCGACTTCGCCGCCTTGGCAATCACTTCGCCCTGTCCGCCCGTTGCGATCACATACGCTTGCGGATCATCCAGTTCTATCTTCATCTGTTGAATGATGTATTCCACCAAGCCGATATAACCATACACGACGCCCGCCTGCATACCATGTACGGTATTGCGCCCGAGAATGCTGTCCGGTTTGCAAATCTCAATTTCCGGAAGACGGGCCGTACAACTTGCCAGAGCTGCCGCTGATATGCCGATACCCGGCGCGATAACCGTATAGGCAAATACGCCATTTTCAGAAATATAATCAAATGTTGTTGCCGTACCGAAGTCAACAACAATGCATGAGCGATGATAAGTATAATACGCCGCGGCGACATTCACGATCCGATCGGCTCCAACCTCACGCGGGTTTTCAGTGCGAATCTCAATTCCTGAACGAATACCGGGAGCGATCATGATCGGCTCCTTTCCGATAAGCTGCCGCACGGCATTTGTCAAAGCATGCATGATTTTAGGCACAACCGAAGAAATGACGACATCTTCCACTTCGGCAGCGTGAATATCTTCAATTGCAAAAAAATCACGAAATGCCATCACAAACTCATCGCTTGTTCTTTGGGTCTGCGTTGTCAACCGAAAGCAGGCAACCGTCTTTTCACCTTGCATCAACTGCAACGTGATATTCGTATTTCCTACATCAATGGTCAGCAGCATTTCCCATCTCCTTTAAACAACGCCGCAAAATTTCACGAGCGGTTTCCTCCTTACTCAATAACGGCAAAGGCACCGTTTTTTCTTTAGAAAGAATCGTCACCTGATTTGTCGAAACACCAAAGCCGGCACCGGGCTGAGACAGACTGTTGGCAATGATATAATCACAATTTTTGGTTTCCAGCTTATGGCGGCTGTTTTCCAGCAGCTTTTCGGTTTCCATCGAAAAACCGATCACAACCTGCCCCTTTTTCCGATGCTGTCCGATCGTCTTTAAAATGTCGATCGTCGGCTCCAGTTCTACTGCAAGAGTGTTCTGCGTTTTATGCATCTTTTCCGCTTCCATATGCTTTGGTGTAAAGTCGGCAACGGCAGCAGCCATGATCACAACATCCTGCCGGTCCATTTCACCAAATACCGCATCTGCCATCTCCTTTGCTGAACAGACGGACCTAAACTTCACGCCCGCTATTGCTGCCAGCTTGACAGGACCGGATATCAAGGTCACTTCGGCGCCGAAATTCCGTGCCTGCCGCGCTAAAGCATAGCCCATCAATCCTGTGCTGTGGTTGGTTAAATAACGCACCGGATCAATCGCTTCCTGTGTCGGGCCGGCGGTAATCAAAACGCGGCGTCCCTTAAGAAATTGATCTGTTTCCAGCATTTCAAAAATGACATCCTCAATCACTTCCGGCTGTGGCATACGTCCCTTTCCAACTGTACCGCATGCCAGCCTTCCTTCTTCACTTTCCAAAATACGCATGCCATACCGGCGGCATTTCTCCAGATTCTCCCGGGTCGAAGGGTTTTGCAACATATTGGTATTCATCGAGGGGACAATCAGCTTTGAACAGTTTGCGGCTAAAAATGTCGTCGTCAACATATCATCTGCAAAACCGTTTGCCACACGCGCAATCAAGTCGGCGGTTGCGGGCGCTAAAACAAACAGATCGGCCTTTTGCGCCAGAGAAACATGCTCCACCCGCGGTTCAAAAGCAACCGAAAACATATCCGTCACAATTCTTTGTCGACTGAGCGTCTGAAAGGTCAGCGGCGTCACAAATTCCTGTGCCGCCTTAGTCATCAGCACATGAACTTCAATTCCTTTTTGCGTAAGAGAAGAAACAAGCGCGCATATCTTATAGCAGGCAATCCCCCCGGAAACACCGACGATCACACAAGGTTTTTTATCCATGTTTTATCCCGATCCTTTCCAATGCATTGATGATCGGCGGTATTGTAAATGCCGCCAATAGTATCTCTACTATACCATTTGATAACAAGATTGAAATGATGAGCGTACCTATGCTCATTTTTATAACCGCGGTATATGCCGTATTGAAAAAGATCGCAATCAGAATCAAGACGGACAATGTATGCACAAGCGTACATAATCCGGCGCCAATACCGTAGATCCATGGGGCATGTCTCTTCTTCGATAAGAAACCGGCGTTGATGCCTAAAAAAATACGCGGAAGAAAGGCAATGAGCAAAGAGGCAAAATTCCCCTGTGTATGGCCAACTGTAATAAATGGCGAAAAACAAAAGCTGGTCATGTTTGGAGCAAATGTCGCCCGCAGCATGGATGAAAGACCAAAAACAAAGCCGACCGCTCCGCCATATAAGGGCCCTAGCGTCATCCCGGCCAGAATGACAGGCAGATGCATGGTCGTGATATGTAAGACGCCGATCGGTATATAACCAAACGGAGTGATGGACAGTAAAATTTCGATGGCGATGATAAAGGCGCCGAAAACAAGTCGCCGCAATTTAGATTCGTCTCTCATGTTTCTCCTCCTGCCGCTCCATTTCGGATGTGGCGAATTAAACATGTATTTTTTACATCATCGTTATTATAACCGTTTCTTTGTAAAAACATTACAATATACGCGGAGGTCTTTATATGAATTTTTTAGTCATTTCCGATATCCACGGCGACGCGTGTGTTGAAAGAATTTTTGAACATGTCAAAGCAGATGCCATCCTTTGTCTTGGCGATCTTTTATATCACGGCCCGCGCAATCCTCTTCCGGATAATTATAATCCTCAAGCTGTTATTGCCTTGCTCAACAAACACGCGCATAAGATCATTGCGGTTCGCGGCAATTGTGATGCGGAAGTCGATCAGATGATGCTCCAATTCCCCCTCACGGCAGATTATAATTCTCTCTTTCTTGATCGGCGGCGTGTATTCATGAGCCATGGTCACCTGTATGGGCCTATGCATCTGCCGCTTTTAGAAAAAGGATCCATCGTTCTCACCGGTCATACACACATTCCCACAGCCGAGAAAAAGGACGGCATCTGGATGTGCAATCCCGGTTCTCCTTCTTTACCTAAGGGATCGCATCCAAAGTCTTACGGTATATTAAATCACGATGGATTTACGGTTTTTACAATGCGCGATGAAGTATACATGCATGTGGACTTTGACGATTGATCAAGGCGTTGCATTTGCGCATCTTTTCGGCATATAGAAAAGACGGCCAATGAATGACCGTCCGCTGCATGACACACAATGGTTTTATTTTTTATTTTTCAGGAGCACTGAATGCAATGCCGGTAGCGCCTGTCTTGGCGTCCTGGGCAAGCAGTGAAATCGGAGCCGACTCATAAGAGAGGTTGTCAAATGACCCTGTATAACCGGATTCGGTTGTAAATTCAATGGTAAAGTGTCCAACTTTCCCGTCAACAATGAGATTTTCCGGAACTGAATCAAACTGAACCGTCTGATGTCCATCTTTCTCGCCCGCTTCTTTAATCAGGTTTTTACCCTTATCCGCCGAGCCTGTCGGATAGATATAAAGGTCACTGACTTTTTCACCGGTAACATTATAAATTTCATAAACGGCCGGCATCGCTTCAAACGCAATCGGTGTTGCGCCGGTACGTGCGTCTTCCGAAATAATGGAGATCGGCGCCGTCTCTACAGCCAAGGTCTCAAACTTACCGGTGACGCCGGACTCGGTTGTATATTCAAGCGTCAGTTTCGTATCGGATTTACCATCATCATACGTGGCGAACAAAGCATGCCCGATACCGAAGCCATGTTTACCGGATGCGAGATTTTCACCTTTATCTTCCGCACCTGTCGGATACAGATAAAGTTCGCTGATATTCTCGCCGGAGTTATTATAAATCGTATACTTCCCGACTGTTTCCGCGGGCTGTGAAGCTTCCGCTGTCGCAGATGCTTTCGCTGTCGCCGCCGGAGTTTCTGGAGCTGATGTACTTCCGCATGCTGCCAAAACCAATGCCAATGCAGCTGCGCCAAATGTGTGCAATGTCTTCATTTGTCTTTCTTCCTTTTCTTGCCTTCGTGTCAGCAGTCCACATAGTTTAGCACATCCTCTTTGATTGCTCAATGACTGCAAGCCTATTGCTTCCCCTCAGGCGAATGATATATCCGCCATGCTTTGCTTTAAAATCTTGGCGCTTTTCAATAAATCAATGCGTTCCGCTTCGCTCATCGCAACCGGCACAAGCCCCTCGACGCCATCCTTGCCGACAATGGCCGGCACGGATAATGCACATCCTTCAATTGCATATGTTCCATGCAGAACGGTTGAAACCGGCAAAATACTCTTTTCATCCTTCACAATAGCCGAACAGATCCGACGAACACTCACCCCGATGCCATAACATGTCGCCCCCTTACGCTTGATAATTTCATATGCGCTGTTGCGGACATCGTTACTTATTTCTTCTTCAATTTTCTGCAGATCATCCATATTCATTCCGCGCAGTGCATAAAAATCCGGTAATGGAACGCCGGAAATATTGGCATGACTCCACGTTACAATCTCACTGTCACCATGTTCACCAATGACAAACGCATGTACCGAACGCGAATCAATATTCAGCTTGGAACCAAGCAGCGTACGCAGACGCGCCGTATCTAAAACCGTACCCGAACCGAAAACCCGATTATCCGGCAAGCCTGACATACGCGCTGCGTAATAAGTCAAAATATCCACCGGATTTGCAATAACCAATAAGACGCCTTTTGGTTCTACGCGGCGAATTTCTTTTAAAATCGAATTAAAAATCGCAATATTTTTATGCATCAGATCCAATCGCGTTTCTCCCGGCTTCTGCGCCGCTCCCGCTGTTACCACAATGATCGCCGCATCCGCAATATCCTCATAGGAACCGGCATAAATGCGCATCGGCGTCATCAAAGAAGTGCCATGTGAAATATCCATGGCTTCTCCTTGCGCTCTTTCCCGATTGACATCCACCAGTACGATTTCTGAATACAGCCCCGATTCCATTAAAGAAAATGCTGAAGCCGCGCCAACCGCACCACATCCGATCACGGCTATTTTGCGAAGATTGATATCCATATCTGTGTAAACTCCTCTCGCCTGTATTGTATCTGTTTTCAAAACAAGGAAGCCAAAATACACTCCATAAAAAAGCCGGGATATTTCCCGACTTATTTGACCAACAGATTTTTTCCCGTCTCGCCATCAAACAAATGCATACATTTGGCCGGCACATTGAAATGAATCGATTCTCCCGCATGATAAATTCTTTCCCCGCTGTTTACGACGATGATCGTATCTTTCCCATTCGCATTCACATGCAGATGTGTCGATGATCCCATCATCTCCGATACTTCCACTGCTCCTTCCAAGCCTCCATCAGCACTTATTTCCATATGTTCCGGACGAATTCCAACCGTCACTTTCCGACGTTCTCCGCTTGGTATTGCTAAGGCTTCCTGCTGTTCTTTCTCCAGCATGATTCTTGTCTTTGCAAGGACAACTTCTTTTCCGTCCGTTTCCCCATCATAGAAATTCATCTGCGGCACGCCGATAAATCCGGCCACGAACAGATTAGCTGGATGTTCATACACTTCCTGCGGCGTTCCAATCTGTTGGATAATTCCATCTTTCATGATCACGATGCGATCGCCCAGTGTCATCGCTTCCGTCTGATCGTGCGTGACATAAATGAATGTTGTATGAATACGACTACGCAGTTTGATAATCTCCGCCCGCATCTGATTCCGTAACTTGGCATCCAGATTTGACAGCGGCTCATCCATTAACAATACTTTCGGCTCACGCACAATTGCCCGGCCAATTGCCACTCTTTGTCTTTGTCCGCCTGAAAGATGCTTCGGCTTCCGATCCAGATAGGCTGTAATTCCCAAAATCTCCGCGGCCTGATTGACTTTCTGTTCAATCTCTTCTTTTCCTATATGGCGCAGTTTCAGGGGAAACTCCAGATTCTCTCTCACCGTCATGTGCGGATAAAGCGCATAATTCTGGAAAACCATCGCAATATCGCGATCTTTCGGTGCTATATCGTTGACGCGTTTTTCGTCAATATATAAATCTCCCGCCGATATATCTTCCAGCCCCGCCACCATGCGCAGCGTTGTCGATTTTCCGCACCCTGAAGGTCCGACCAATACAATAAATTCCTGATCGGCTATCTCCAGATTAAAATCTTCTACCGCCTTGACTCCCGCTCTTTGTTTCTTTCCTTTTCGCTCGCTGTCTGTGTACACTTTCTCAATGTGTTTTAAGCTTACTGTTGACATATTTACTCCTCTGCTTTCTTTTCCGCCAGACGGCCGTAAAGCCCCATCTGATATCGCAACTTACGCGCTAATGTACGCGAAAAATCTGTCTGCTTTGCACGCCATACCCAGTTATTCCCGACTGTGGAGGGCGTGTTCATTCGCGCTCGATTATCCAAACCGAGCAGATCCTGCAACTGTATGATGGAAAGATCGGCAACGCTTGCATATGCTCCGCGCGCAAATCCCCAGTTATATCCCTCTGTCCGATTGAGGCCCAGATAATGGACAGCTTTTTTGAGATTATCCTTCGGCACACTTTTTATCCATCCCATAATGGTTTCATTATCGTGCGTTCCGATATAAACAACGCTGTTTCTCGGATACCTGTGCGGCAGATAATCGGATGTCGCATCGCGAGAATCAAACGCAAATTCAAGAATTTTCATACCCGGATAGCCGGTTTCATTGATCATGACGCGCACCTGCGGCGTCAAAAAACCAAGATCCTCCGCAATAATGGCAGGATGCGCTATTTTCTTTTCCACAGCCTGAAACAATGCCTTGCCCGGCCCTTTACGCCACCTTCCGTTACAAGCTGTTTTCTGTCCATAGGGAATGGCATAGTACGATTCAAATCCGCGAAAATGATCAATGCGCAGAACATCAATCTTCTCAAACTGTGCCTGAATACGATGAATCCACCAGGCATATCCGGTCTTCTTCAAGTATGACCAGTCATACAGCGGGTTCCCCCATAACTGTCCCGTCGCGCTGAAACCATCCGGCGGACAGCCGGCGACTTCTATCGGCTTCCCTTTACGATCCAGTTGAAATACTTCAGGATGTGCCCAAAGGTCACTGGAATCCGGGGAAACATAGATCGGCATATCGCCGATCAAGTCCACATGGTGCGCATGCGCGTATGCACGTAAAGCTGTCCATTGCTTGTCAAAGAAAAACTGTATCGCCTGATAAAAGGCGATATCCTCCCGCAGACGTTTTTTCTCTTTCAAAAGAAACGATTGACGGCGACGGCGCAATGGTTCTTCCCATTGCATAAACGGCAAACCGCCGTGCGCATCTTTTTCCGCCATGAATAAAGCATAATCCTCCAGCCAATCCGCATTTCTTTTGAGAAAAAGGTTATAGGCTGCGGGGGGATTTTGCAGCAGACGGTCGGTCGCCATCCGTAAAACGGAAAAACGATGTTCATATATTTTGCCATAATTGACGTGGGCAGAATCTTTTCCCCAGTCCAGATTTTGATATTCCGCCTTCTTCAGCCAGCCTTCTTTTTTTAAATCATCCAGATCAATAAAATATGGGTTGCCGGCAAATGTTGAAAGCGGCTGATACGGTGAATCACCATATCCGGTTGGGCCGATCGGCAAAAGCTGCCAATACGTCTGTCCCCCCGCTTCCAGAAAATCAATAAATCGACGTGCCCAGCGGCCCATGGCGCCAATGCCGTAAGGCGACGGCAAGGCACTGATCGGCATAAGAATTCCTGCCCGACGTTCCATATTTTTCCGCCTTTCTACTTTATGAAAGTGCCTTGACACTTTCCCCTTCCCGCAATGTAAACGGAATCACTTCATTTACCGCCGCGCGATCGTATTGCAAGCGAAGAAGCAGATCTTCCACTCCTTTGCGAGCCAGCATGTCGGCATCTTGATGAATCGTCGCCAATCGCGGTACGGTATATTTATTGGCATCAATGCCGTCAAAACCGATAATACTGATATCCTCCGGACAGCGCCGTCCCAGATCACGCGCCGCCCGCATCGCACCTAAGGCAATGGTGTCACTGAGTGCAAAGACAGCCGTACAATCCGGTTTACGCTTTAAAATGGACAAAGCGGCCCGATAGCCATCTTCCATAGAAAAGCAGCACGGTTCATAATCCCTGCTTTCATTGAAAGGCAAGCCAAATTCTTCCAGCGCTAACCGGCATCCTTTCAGGCGTCTTGTTCCAACCTGGCTGTTCGTATCGTTTGCACATCCCCCGACAATGGAAACGCTGCGATGTCCATGTGCCAACAAATAGCGCACGGCGCAAGCGCTGGCGGCGGTATCATCCGTCATAAAGCTGGACAGAGAACCGGATGAAATCGACGTGGCATCATTAGTCAGCAGAACGCCGGGAACCGGAATACGAGCATATTGATCCTGAAAGAAATGAAGATTTCCACCCAGAAAGATAAATCCTTTGGGTTTGTGGGTGATACTGAGCTGAACAGCAGTTTGCACTTCGTCCGCATTTTCATCTACAAAAATGACGGTGGCACTTTCATTTGCCTGACGTAAATGCATCTGTATTCTTTCCAGAATGACGCCGAAAAATATATTTCCATATCCGCGAACGATAATCGCGATGGATGAATCAATCTGCTGTTTCAGCATTTTTGCGTTGGAGTTGGGATGAAAATCCTGCTCCGCGATAATTTTTTCTATCACTTTACGCGTATGTCGATTAACGTCGGGATGATGGTTCAGCACACGCGAAACGGTTCCGATACTATATCCGGATATACGTGCGATATCCTTGATTGTCGTCATGTGCTCCCTCTTCTTTCCGCTTGGTTTAACCCTTTACAGCTCCTGCCGCAACGCCTTTTATGATATACTTTTGTGCTCTTAAATAAAAGATAATAACCGGAATGACTGCCAGTACAAGAGCCGCCATAATCGCTCCCATATCAACCGTTCCATAGCTTCCCTTCATATATTGAATGATGATGGAAATGGTCTTGTATTTCTTGATATCCAGCACCAGATAGGGCAGCAGGAAGTCATTCCATATCCACATGGTTTCCAGAATGCCGACCGATATATACGTTGGTTTCATAATCGGCAGAACTACCTTGAAAAAAGTCTGCAGCGGCGTGCAGCCGTCAATCATGGCGGCTTCTTCAATTTCAACCGGAATGGAACGTACAAAACCGGTAAACATGAACACTGCCAAACCCGCTCCAAATCCAAGATAGACAATGATGATTCCCCATGGCGTCGTTAATCCCAGCGCATTGGCGACAAGCGACAAAGTAAACATGACCATCTGAAACGGAACCACCATGGAAAAAATGCATAACGCATACAGCGCCTTTGTCCACCACGTCTGCACGCGTGTGATAAACCAGCCGCACATACTGCAGCAGATCAAAATAGCGACTACAGAGCCAATTGTGATAAACACCGTCCAGCCGACGGATTGCAATAATCCGTACTTTCCGATTGCCTGCATGTAGTTGCTGAAGCCGACAAACATTTCCCCATGCGGCAAAGTAAACGGCATCAGATTGATGGAGCTTTTATCTTTGACCGAGTTCCAGAAAATACAAAGGATCGGAAAGATCCAGAATACGCATAAAAAAGTCAGAAAAGTTGTACCATACCATTTTCCCTTCTTTTCCATTACTGCTGAACCTCCTTCTCCTTGGTTAATTTCTGCTGAATAGCGGCGATAAAAATGACCAGCAGAAAGAAAATTACCGCTTTTGCCTGGCCTACGCCTTCAAATCCAACACGGCCGTAAAAGGTATTGTAAATATTCAAAGCCATCATTTCCGTCTGCTTCATCGGCGCCCCACCGGTTAACGCTAAGTTTTGATCAAATAGCTTAAATCCATTGGTAATCGTCAAAAATGTACAAATGGTGATGCTGGGCATCATCATCGGAATCGTCACGCGAAAAAGCTTGGCAGTTTTATCCGCGCCGTCAATTTCCGCCGCTTCCAAAACATCCGGCGGAATTGACTGCAAACCGGCAATATAAATGATCATCATATATCCGATTTGCTGCCAGGCGACAAGAATCACCAGCCCCCAGAAGCCAAGCTTTGCATTCAAGTTTAATGCCGTTCCAAAATGTACCAGAATACCCGAGAAAATAAGCTGCCAGATGTAACCCAGAACAATACCGCCGATCAGATTCGGCATAAAGAAAATAGTACGAAAAATATTTGTTCCCTTACGTTCTCTGGTCAAAGCCATTGCCAATGCAAAAGCAACGATATTGATAATCACCAGCGTAATGACGGCAAAAGCGGCCGTAAACCAGAAAGAATGCAAAAAGGTTTTGTCCTTGAAGGCCGCCAGATAATTGGTCATACCGACAAATTTTGCATCCGTTACCGTTGTAAATTTTGTAAAAGACAGGCCGATTCCCAGAATAAACGGAATGACGAATCCGATCATAAAAGCCACAAGCGTCGGAAGAGTAAAAATCGACCAGTATTTTTTTATTGTATTCTGCATAAAACTCCTTTTGAAGAACAGACGGAACCCGCCTGCATGCATAGGCTCCGTCTGTTTTAAACTCGTTTTAGTTTGCTGCGGAAAGCTGTTTTTCCATTGCCCAGTTATCTACAAATGCCTGCTTAACAAGTTCCCAGTTGGCATCCGTCTGACTAGCCGCATATACCGTCAAAGCCTGGCCAAGCTGATTTTTCCATTCTTCAGAAGGCATCGTTGTAAAGTTCCAGGATACCGGTGTTCCGGTGTTTTCGTTAGCTAATTTAAAGAGCATATTGGTTGATTCCGGATTGGATTTAAACGGAATGTTCATGCCCATCTTATCGCCGCTCGTCATGGCTTCAACACCCTTTTCAGAGGTTACACACCAGTTCATGAAATCCAGCGTTGCCTGGATATCGTCAGCAGATGCCTGACTATTCACACACCAGTAGTTTTCCGTACCCATGCAAAGACCTTCGTCTGCATCGTCAACGCCGAAATAGATAGGCAGATAAGCCAGGTTTTCATCGCCGATCGCCTTGACCTTGTCATATTCCCATGTTCCGTTCTGGAAGAAAGCGGCCTGTCCGTCAACAAATTCCGCTTCCGCCTGATCCCCGGTTGCCGTGGAAATCTGACTCGGATCAATCGTCTCATTGTTGATATACAGATCCCATACGGCACGGTACTGATCAAGATAAGTACCCTTGATGGCATCGGTATCATTGATTCCGTCTGCTTTATACTCGTAGTAAATCGGTAAATTTGCTAAATGCGTTTTGAAGCGCCAGTCAGAGCTGCCGTCCATGCCGGCAGAAGTAAATGCGGAGAAGCCGAGCTCTTTTTTGCGAGCCGTAATATCTTCTGCAACTTTTTTCAGATCGGCAAAGCTCTTGATGTCTTCCGCCTTATAACCCGCTTTTTCCAGAAGTGCCTTATTGGCGATCAAACCATAGCATTCTGTAACATAGGCAATCCCCGCGACTTTGTCGCCGTCTTTCAGTTCATATGCCTTGTTGGTCAGTTCACCGTCAATCGGCGTACCCGAAAGATCATAGCAATAATCTTTCCATGAAGCTAGCCCCACCGGGCCGTTGACCTGAAACATGGTCGGTGCTTCGCCCTTTGCCATTTCGGACTTCAAGGTTGACTCATACTCGCCGGCCGCCGCTGTCAATACGGTGACATTTACGCCGGTTTCCTGCGTATATTCCTTCGCCAGCTGTTGCCAGTACTCGTCCGCTTCCGGCTTGAAGTTCAGATAATAAACTCTTCCCTTACCGGATGCCGTCGTTGAATCGGCAGGTGCTGTTGAAGCAGAACCTGCAGATGATCCGCAGCCTGCCAGCATCATTGCCGAAAGTGCAAATGCCATAAACTTTTTATTCATTTTCATTCCTCCGGTTCTGTGTCGTACCGGATATTCCAATTCTTTGGAAACGTTCCCGGTAACGTTTACACTCACCGGTTATACTATAATGTAAGCGCTTGTATTTTTTCAAGCCTTTTTTTGTCTGAAATTTCTCTTATTCCGCTTCTACGAGTAAATCAGAAATAATTTTCAACGCTTCCGTTTGTGACAAGGCATCATTCATTCGATAGATTAAAATGCCTTCAACAAGAACGAGCAAGGAGCGCATCTCGCTCTCCGTGTCTACATTGCCGGAAGCTTTTAAAAGACCATGAAGAGCTTGACGCCAATCTGCATATGCTTCAAGAACAACATTGCGCATTTCTTCGTTATATTGACCAAGAATATAAATCTGCGCATATAGTTTCTCTACCGTATTGCTCGGATCAACACGGTATAATTCTGAAATCAATTGCTGCAAAACTTCTTTTTTACTGCGTTTTTCATGAGAAATAGAAGCAACAATATTTTGAAATGTGCATGCATAAAGATAGGCGATCTGCCTGGCATACGCCATGATGATTTCATCTTTATTTTTAAAGTAGTTGAAAATTTTTGTATGCGAAATTCCGGCTTCCTGGGCAATATCTCTGACGGATACTCTTTCCAGCGGCTTTCTTAATACGCACTGTCGAAAGGCATCAATAATTTTTTGTTTCTCAATATCCGTATCTACTATTTTCGGCATATTTCCCTCGCTTACATAAAAAAATAGACTCAAACACGTTGAATCTACCATAAACTGCTTCTTGAAAGCAAACAGGCAGGATGCCTGCCCGCCTGTTCGCTGATTGTTAGTTATAAGACTCTGTGAAGTTTTAAATCCGCCATCTTCTCAGATGTCACATAGCCCGGCTTTGCCGCAATGATATCCGGTAAGCGGTTGACTGCGCAAGCACATGTCATTTCTACTGTAGCCGGTGCCTCCATCACACATCTCATGTAAGGCTCCCCGTCGATAATCCATTCATTAACATCCTTTTCTTCCGGTGCAAACACCTTGCCGATACATTCGGTAACGATATCAATTCCTTCTTCCGTTTCAAATGTAACCGTCGTTTTAAGCCCGGTCGCATCGCCGGCCGGAATGGTCTTCTGCAACGTCTTCGAATACAGATCCTTCGCATAAGTAGTCGCTTCCGCCTTTTGCGTGCGTTTGATCACATGCAGTCCCAGCGCGGAAGCAATCCAGCCGTTTACCGGCCACATATAGCCCGGCAAAAACTCTCCGGACGCAATGAGACGTTCCTGCTCTTCACTTGTCACATTGTTTACATCAAGAATCTTCTTTTTAAATTCTTCCATCGTCAATCCGGAACCATGCATCGCCGCTGTCTCAAGCCCGTAATCTTCAATATTATAACTGCTGATTCCGGTAATTTTCTTAACCGTAGCCGCCGTAGCCGCTAATGCTAACGGCATACTGCCCCAAGAAACATCTTGATACCCACTGCCGGTAAAGGTTACACCATACTGCTTAGCCAGCTCATCCATCTTCTTGGAAACTCCCGGATTGGAATCCCATGCATAGAATAATTCCTCACAGATGGAAACCGCATTAACATGATTCTTCGCCAGCACTTCCAAGACTGGATAGATTGAAGATACCAAGCTCTTCGTCGTAATGATCGCAATATCCGGCCGGCTCTTTTTCAATGATGCGTCCAAATCATCAATATGTTCTACGATGACGCCTGCAGGATCCCCTCCCGTCAATACAGAAATGTCTTTACCGATGATTTTTGGTGAAACATCAAAAGCACCGACAAGTTTCCCTTGGCGTTCCAGAACATAACGCATGGTATAAGCAGACATTTTACCGCACCCAATTTGAATAACCTTCATCACAACACCTCCTTTTTTAAGATTACCATTTGGTTAATATAAATATATCATCTTGTTATTCTTTTGACAACCATATGGACTATATATTCCTTAGCTTTGTGTCTCAACTTTCCGATAATAGCGCAGGCGTCATGAAAACAATTAAAAAATACAGAGATATATTTCTACTATCCCTGTATTCATCCGCTTTTCAAATTATCCCATCGCTGATGGTTTTTAAAATTTCATTTTTGTTTTTCTTAAGCGGCCTTATGATCTGAGCCATAAGCCTTGATCAGTTCTTCCGCCTTGGCAACAACCGCCTCACATCCCGGCTTGAGAAGTTTACGAGGATCATAGCCCTTTCCTTCATGATCTTTTCCTTCTTCAATATATTTACGCGTCGCCGCGGCAAACACAAGCTGCAGCTCCGTATTGATATTGACCTTGGAAACACCCAGCGTAACCGCTTTATGAACCTGCTCATACGGAATACCAGAACCGCCATGAAGCACCAGCGGTTTGCCGGCTACCGCCTTGTTGATTTCATCCAAGCGTTCAAAATTCAAGCCCGCCCAGTTTGCCGGATAAACACCATGGATATTGCCGATCCCGGCCGCCAGAAAATCAACACCCAGATCCGCAACCGCCTTGCATTCCGCCGGATCAGCCAGCTCGCCTTGCGACGTGACACCATCCTCCGTACCGCCGATACCGCCTACTTCACACTCAACCGAAATGCCTTTGCTGTGGGCAAGGGCAATGATCTCCTTGGACTTTTCAATGTTTTCCTCAATGCCGTAATGCGAACCGTCAAACATGACCGACGTAAAGCCCGCCTCAATGCACTGTTTAGCACCCTCATATGTACCATGATCCAGATGCAGGGCGACCGGAACCGTAATGCCCATGGCGTCATGCAGGTTACGTACCAGATCCGCAACGACCTTATATCCTCCCAT
>CAUTVM010000032.1:0-18125 GCA_963541855.1 uncultured Erysipelotrichaceae bacterium | reverse complement strand
TGATGATTAACTCTGCCTGAGATCCTGGGTATGGAATCTCAGTTTACAATTGAGGTCCAAAAATCATACCCTTTGCATGCGCATCATTGATCGGAGTTCTCTCACCTGCAAAATAAGGTAGAACAACAATACCTTCACTGCCGACAGAAACTTCTCTTAGATCTTCCATCATCGCTTGATATGCGTTAATACCGCCTAAATTTTGTTCCCGCACTTTGTCTGGATAGAAAGTATCTCTAATCCATTTCGTTAAAGCTCCTGAAGTGTTTGTTCCTGCAGATACATCATATGTATTAGGGACGATAAATTCCTCACGCCATAGGCGACTATCATCATATAGTTTATCCGTGCACAAGATCATATACACCGTTGACCCCATTTGTATCAACATATCACCAGGTGTCATAACCCCACTGCTGATGGCTTCTGCTCCAGAATCATCTCCACCGGTAATTACAGCTGTTCCTTCTGCAAAACCGGTTTCTTTAGCTGCTTCTTTCGTCATATATCCAGCAATGTCTGTAGTCTTTTTAAGCTCTGCAAGTTGACTGCCAGTACATATACCCTCTGCATATTGTTCATTAATTGAACCATCACGATTATAAAGAGGGTTAAAACTTGCTAATCCCAGGAAATTATCAATTGTATAATTTCCCGTTAATTTATAAGTAATATAAGAAGATGCCGTCAAAAATTTATGGGTTTTGTTATATACTTCTGGTTCATTATTCTTTATCCATAAAATTTTAGGAACAACATCGCTGGATCCTAGAGGTCTGCCGAATAGTTCAAGAACTTTGTCTTCGCCCCATTTTTCCGTTAGTTCTTGGCATTCAGATATTGCACGTGCATCTATGCCATAAAGTATTGCTTTACGCAATGGTTTACCGTGTAGATCTACTGGTAAGCAATCTGAACTGAGTGCACTAATCCCAATACACTTAATATCTTCAGGATTAATTTTAGATTGATCTAATAGCTTATGGGAGATCATGCAAATGTCTTTATACCAAACTTCATCTGCATCATGTTCAAAATAATTTGGCTTAGGATTTTCAACACCATGTGTTGTAGAGGCTGCAGTAATTTCTTGTCCCGCTTCATTAATCAAAATACCTTTTGTTTCATTTGTACCTACATCTATTCCAACAAAGTATTTTGATACCATCATTTCCTTATTCCTTTCTGATTTGTTTTACAACATCCATAAACTCTATAACTCTATTCACGTCAACGCGTACATTATTCCCATTTTCGTCTTGGAGCTTACCATCCATCTTAAAGTATGTTCCAACAACTGCGGCATCCGCATACTTCAGTTTAGACTGAATCGTATCTGGTCTGCATCCCGTATTTGCCAATACAGCAACATTCGGCAAAGCCTCCTTGACAGATTGAAGCAACTTCTCATTAACATCTTGTCCTGCTGCGCTTGCAGAAATACATAAGCCATCAGCCCCTGTTTTGAATACAGTAGATTTTGCAATTTCCGATAGTTCCCGTGTATCTAAGTTTTTATCCGATTCTGGATTAATGAAATATAACATCTTTAAATCTGATAAATGTAACTCCGTTTTCCTTCTTAAAAGTTTCGAGATGTCGTTATCATAAAAACCACCATCACCAACATACACACCCGAGAAAGTGCCTCTGCAAAAATCCGCATCAACCGCTCTAGCTAATTCCAAAGTAGCTGCACCGTCAGATATTGCATCAACGCCAAAAGGAACCGTAATATCTCTTTTTATTTCTCCGATGATTCTTGCCATACATGCGACAGTGACATAATCCATTTTTCTTTGATATGGGAAACTAAATTCGTTCGATATCAACACGGCATCTACTCCGCCGTCAATCAATGCTTTTAAATCCATTCTCGCATGTTCGACGATTATTTCTAAACTGTCATGTGCGATATATCTTGGATCACCTGGTAAAGCATCTAGATGCAACATACCAATAATTGCTTTATCTTTATGCCATAAGTCTTTAATCCACATTATTGAATGTCTTCTTTCAAATTATCAATTGCTAGTTTGGCATAAATACTTGGCTCATTTAGATATTTTGTTACCAATTCAATTGTGACAGTCTTATCATATCCACTTTCGATAAGCTCCTTCATGAAGCTCTTGATTGGCAAGTTTCCAAATCCCGGGCAATAATGATCTTCCGTTTGTCCATCACTGTCGACCACATGCATATGTACCAACTTACTACCTATTTTCTTATTAAATGCAATGATATTTTCTCCTTGTATATATGGGACAACGATATCGTTCATACCATAAAAATATGGAGAATCAAAATGCCTGCATAATTCTAATAATTGGTTAGATGAAGTCGTTACATTCGACTCATAAACTGTTAAAGGCTCATACACTATTTTCATGCTGATTTTCTCTGCATAAGCTAGTATTTTTTCTAAGCTATCATACAGCCGCTCCTTTATCTGCTCTTCGGTAGCTTCAAATCCAGCATGCCCAGCAGAAATCAAAGTGTATTCTGCGCCAATAGCCTTTGCAAAGTCTAAAGATCTATATGCGTATTCCAAAGAATCATTACGCATTTTGTCATTTATCCACATTAAGCTAAATGGATATGCATTTAATTCTGGTGTATAAACTGTTACAGGCATATCATATTTTTTTATCAATTCATTTATTCTATTTGCACAAATACCGATATCATAAGGATATGCATGTGGTCTTGCTCCCCATAGTTCTACATAGTCATATCCAAATTTATGTGCATCTTGAAATGCTTTTTCGACGTCAAATCTTTGATATCCACATGTAAATAATCCAAATTTCATAAGAACCTCTTTTATTTTCTTTATTAAAACTGATACTTTTTCACTAAATCTATTCGTTTTATATATGAAATCATATTAGTAATCAAACTGACGATAGTACCTTCTGATACTCAATGGATGCCTTAGAAACTTCTCCATATACGCATCCACACGATTATTTACTGCATGCATTACTAGATGAGAGATACTGCCGCGATACTCTTGTTTAATGCCATTCAGCGCAAATTCTTTTGTATCAATAATTGTGTAATTTGCGTTAACCTGCGGCAGAAATCTTGCGACTCTTTCAGATAAAGGACGCTGCTCATCTTCCCCAATAAACAATGTAATTGGCGTATCTTTTACAATAATCTCCTGCATACCATGAAAGAATTCAGGAGAACTAATTGATTTTGTGCGTATCCACATTTGTTCTTCCCAGTAGCACATTGCATAAGAATATGTTGCACCATACTGATTACCTGCACCAATAAAATAATGTGGTAAATCCGGATGCTTATTAAGAAATTCTACTTTCTCTTTTGCATAATTGTATGCCCAAGCATCAGCTTGTTTTTCTACATCCACCAAAGCCTTAGCTAAATACTGTTCCATATTTTGGCTATAATCATCATATTTCGCAAACTCTCCATTTTTATACATAAGGTAGTTTGCGGTCATGTAAAACTTTAACTGCTCATTCTTTGGATATACAATCAGATAATCCTGCTTGTCTGAGCTTGTTAAAATTGAGTTTGGTGTATCAATAAAACTAAATACCTTCCCGCCAATTTCATGAATCTTATCAACAAGTTCAATCATTTCCAAAGTATTTCCAGATACAGATGAAATAATTGCCAGCGATTTATCTGTAAAGCGTTTATTGCCTGTTGTTAGAAACTCAGCTGCGTTTTCTACATATACAGGCAATTTACTTTTACCACGCATATATACTTCCACCTGCATTGCGGAAGCATATGTCCCGCCAATACCAATATAGAAAATGTTGTCAAATCCTTCATTCCATATTTGGTCAATTATTTTCTCAATATTTTTACGTAATGCCAAGGCGCCATTTACGCTCTTTAAATCTTGTTCTTCGTCAAAGTTACGGAGATTGGCACCTTCGCTTTCTTTCCATAGATCAGTTGTTATCATATCTAATCTCTCTCTTTCTCAATATAATCTGAAGCGATCAATATCATATCCCGCAAAATATTGCATAGCTTTTTGTATTGCGATATCCCACACGGGCCATTCATGATCACCATCTAATTCTCGATAAGTAATATGCAACTTATCCTTTGCAAAATGATAGAATTTTCGATTATTTTCAAGCAAGAAATCTTCTCGCCCACATATCTGGAGGATGGATGGTAACTTTTCAGCTGAAGATTTACCGAGGTATTCATAAATATTAAAATGGTCTTTCTGACAAATGATTTGATCAATTTCTTCAATATCCATATCCGCAAATATTTTATCTTCAACTGCCTTCCGCAGTTCTTCCAAACAAATCACCGGTGATAAAGCCGCAATTGCTTGATATTGATTTGGATACGTTAAACCAAGCTTTAATGCTCCATAACCGCCCATGCTTTCACCCGCAATAAATGTATATTCTTTATTTGCAGGTATCTTAAACCACTGGTTCAAGAAATATGGTAGTTCTTCAGCTATATATTTTGCATATTGAATACCATCAATATTTGTATAAAAACTTCTTTCTGCCTCAGGCATGACGACAATATAGCCAAACTTCTTTGCGTAATACTCAAGTTTTGTAAAACGCATCCATTCTTCTGCATTTCCTGATAAACCATGTAAAAGATACAGAATTTTACAGGAACTATTTTCCAAGGGACTTACATCATTTGAAACATCAGGCAATAGTACATTACAATTTGTTGTCACCTTTAATGCAGAAGAATACAGTATCATTCTGACAACTGCCATTTACCATGCCCCGAAATACTGAATTGTTTCTGTAGCTGTCATTGCACCTGCACGCATACTATCATGAATGGATTTACCTTGTAGCAGCGCATGCAGGAAACCTGAAATGTAACTATCTCCTGCACCCATCGTATCCACAACATTTTCGCATTGCACGATACCCATTTCATAATAATTTGTACCATCAAAACAAAGGCTGCCATTCTCGCCACGCATTGCGATTACAAGTTTTGGCCCTCTACGATGAATTTCCTTCATCTGTTCCTTTAATTCTTCTATTTGACTTTCGTCATTTGAAAAGAATACATAGTCGCTATGCGGAATGGCAACTTTACATGCTTCATCATCTGGTCTCGTTGCACAATCAAATGCCGTCAAGATTCCTCGCTGATGCAATTCGGCAAAATGCCCTTCTACTTTTCCCCACAGATCGCAAATCACAACGTCATGGGTGCAAATAAATTCAATATCTTCTCTGCTCAATTGATAACCCGCGAGAACTCCTTCATCATAGTCGCCAAAGACCCTCTCACCGTCAACGAGTTCAACCTGCGTAACGGCTGTCTTTCCTTCTTTAAACTGTAAATGACTAACATCGACGCCTTTACGCTGAATTGCATCATACATAATATGTCCAAATTCATCATTTCCAACCGGACCAATATATGAAGCTTGTCCTCCTAAGCGTACTGTATATACAGCCATGTTAACGGGGCCACCGCCGGGAAAAGCGGTACCCCCATTCATGTTTTGATAGTAATCAACACAATTACTGCCAATTGCTGCTAGTTTCATGCCGTTGCCCCATTTTTCCTTTGTTTATTCTGATTCTCCCAGAAATAATATACTGGCAACCCCGTTCCAACAGCTAAACCGGCACAAATCAAACCGGGAATCGGAGCCCAGATAAATGTTGACCAAATGAGAGTTCCCGTCATAAACATCGCAATAATAGGCATTATTACACCGCCCGGCATACGATATATAGGTTTATAATGCTGTTTTCTACGTAATACGAAGATTGTTCCAAAAGTTAAGAAATTCTTCAATAGAGCAACCAGTGTAAAGTAACCCAGTAAATCAGATAGACTTGTCGCAAAAATCAGCACAATCGCAACAGCACACTGAACAACAATTGAGAATGCTGGAGTTTCATACTTTGGATGCACCTTTGCAAACTGTTTAAAAAACAAACCATCTTTCGCCATTGCATATTCAATTCGTGGTTGAAACATAACACAACTGGATAATGATCCAATGACGACGATGATTGCCATGATGGCAACAATAACACCTGCGTAGTTTCCGATGAGCGGAATCTTAGAAGCAAGTAATGCGATAGGTGCTTCAGAAGCTGCTAATTCTTCTACAGATAATAACCCGGAAGATACGACCGTTAAACTAACATATAATGCCAGCACGATAACAGCAGTTAAAATCAAGCCCTTTGGTAAGTTCTTTCCCGGATCCTTAATTTCACCAGACATATAGCACGCTGCACCCATGCCATCATAGGACCAAGTCGTCGCCGAGATGCCTGCCAATAATGCCGCAAATCCAGTTGCTGCACCCTGCAATGGCTGACTGGATAAGAATAGGTTTCCATTAATATTAAATAAGCCGATGCCAATGATTATCGCAAATGGTAAAATCTTTAGCGCGGTAATAATCGTTTGGAATTTTCCACCGTCTTCAACACTGCGAATATGAATAATCATAAATACAATAACCAATGCCACCGCAATAAGTTTTAGAATAAGTCCGCCAACCGGTAAGAAGAAACCTAAGTAGTTAGCAATCGCCAATGCCATAATCGAAATTGATGGTGGGTCTGTAGCCCAAAAACTGATCCATCCGCATAAGAATGCTAACGGACGTGATCCAGCTTCACGGAAATACACATACTGTCCGCCATCCTCAGGGAAAGCTGATGCCAGTTCTGCATAACAAAAATTCGCCGGGATCTGTAATAATCCGCCAATCAAGAATGCCAATACGAGCGTTAAACTGCTTCCTGCGGCACCCGCAACTTCTGATAAAGATGAAAAAATACCAGATCCTACTGTTGTTCCAACACCAAGTGCAATTACTGCACCTAATCCAAGTTTGCGCTTCAAATCTTGGGTGTTCTGATTAGACATTTTATTTATTCCTCTCTTTCTTGTGGCATATCTACACTTTAAAACCTATCTTCGCATTTGGTTTATATATATACCACTATTTGATTTTATTATACCATCAGATAAACCGTTTGCAACCCCTTACATTCTGTTATGTTATTTGATTAACTGCAGACAAAGTTGATAAAATAAGTGCATGAAAGCGATGACATTGGATATCATGATCAGTAACGAAATTCGACAATTTATCGCTGATCATAATCTAAAATATCAAGATAAACTACCGAGCGAACGTGAGTTATGTGAGTTATTTTCCATTCAACGTTTAACGCTACGTGCGGCAATGAAAATTCTAGAAGAAATGGGAATTATTTACGTTGTTCCCAAAATCGGTTATTTTGTCGCAAAACAACGTATTACAAAAAATGTTAATTCGATTCGTCTCATGTCAGAAATTATCAAAGATCATGTTTCTACATATGAAACAAAGATATTTAAATTTATCAAAATTGAAGCAGATAAATATCTCTGCCGGGAAACAAATTTACCGCTCGGAACTAAATTCTTTGAAATTAAATGCCTATTGATTGCTGATCGCGAACCAGTATGCATGGACTATTGTTTTATTCCAATAAAATTAGCACCGAAACTAATTAAATTTAAATCTGATATTGAAAATTTAAATACTATCTTATTAAACGAATTCCATTTTGATTTCTTTCGAACAGCCCAAAGAATCCGTGTCGTTGAAGCGGAAGATAGTTACCGTGATGCTCTTGGGCTTACTGATGATGCTTATGTTGCTTTATTATCAGGTTGTATCTATGATAAGCAAAATCATGTTCTTGCATTTACTGAAAGCTACATGAAATATGATCGCTTTTCATTCGAATTATTCTAGGTGATTATTATGAACTATCAAATTCCTCTATACATTCAATTAAAAAATCTAATTATCCAGCGCATCAAAGATGGAGAGTATTTACCTGGAGAAAAAATCCCCAGTGAGCGTGAAATGTCTTCTCTGTATCACATTAATCGCATGACGGTAAAGCATGCCATCAACACTCTGATTGATGAAGGCCACTTATTCCGTATCAAAAATAAAGGAACTTTTGTCACGAAAAAGATTGCGAATAAAATTTTATATCTAAATGATCATTCTACAGGCAAGAGTATTGGTCTTGGTGCCTTCATCAACAAACATGGACTAACATTAAAAAATACTATCCTTGAAGAAGGAATTATCGAAAATCAGAAATACATCGAAAAGAAACTACATCTCAAATCTGGAGAGCGGATATATGCCTTACATCGTTTACGTAAAATTAACGATGAAAGCATTGCACTTGAATATTGTTATATTCCATTCAAATATTTCACCGATATCCAAGAACATGATTTTTCAAAAGCATCCTTATATGACTATATGAAGCAAAAAGCTCATTTCCCAATTTCATTCGAACAAAAACTAATTGTTCAAAAAGCATTCCACCCAATCACGAAAATCATGAATATATCTTCTGATGATTATATTTATAATCTTGAGTATATTGGCCATGATAAGAGTGGAACCATTGTTGAATTCACTACATCATTCATGCCATGTAATCAGGCTGAATACGGTTTTGATACATATCGTACTGGTAGTGTCAAGTAATTGCGGAATAGCAGGGAAACGATATTCCAAAATGAATTTTTATAAGGATCCAGTATAAGAACATATCGGTTCTTTTTAACAATTATCTTTGAGAGTGTGATTGAAGATATTGTGACCCAGATCGCCATACTGAACAACTTGTGCTTCATAATATTTTTATGCTATATTCAGGTAAGTATCTACACTTGCAATAAAATTTTCTTCGCCGAAGCATATATTCATATGCTTTTTGGTTTCCACTAAGGAGGAAAAATGTCTATTACCCAATATATTTTAAAATCAGATCATATTTTTTGCGCTGATCAACAAGGAGTTATCGATGGTTACATCATCATCAAAAATAATAAAATTCAAGCTGTTGAAAAGGGCTCAATCCCTTCTTCTTTCAGAGTGCAGTATCCTATTTATGACTTGACTGGCAAAACAATTTTACCTGGTTTCTTTGATGCGCATACATTCTTTACCGGCTGGTCATTACGTCATATTGGTATTGATCTTACGGACACAAAAAGCGAAAATGAAGTCATTGAACGATTAAAATCACACTACACAAAACAAAATTCCTTATTCGCCCATGGTATCTCTGATAGCTTTACAACGCCAAGCCCTGAAAGTCTGGAAGAACTATTTCCCAACTGCCGCGTTGTTATCTTTTCTTCCACAGGAGATCATTTCTGGTTAAATACAACGGCTATCAAACATTACGGATTTGATTTATCTGCTGATTGTAATGAAGTCTTCTGGAAACTGCTGGATGAAATTTTGAAAGATAAAGCATTTATAAAACCATTATTCAAAAAATATATGGCGATGTTAAATGCACGCGGTATTACATCTGTCAAAGAAATTGGCTTTGATGAATTTAGCGGATTCCAAAAAATATTATCTGAACTCGAAACAGAAGAACAACTACATCTGCGCGTCCACTTTATGTCACAGCCTGTAGGTGCTAATGCAAACTTTGAATATGCTAAAAAGATGATCAATGAATATCACTCTGATTTTATTCATTTCTCTGGTTTCAATCGCATGACAGACGGTTCCATTTCACAAGGTAACGGTTTATTAAAAGAACCATACCAAAATCAAAATTATAATTGTAAATTATTCATCGACTGGGAGCTAATCAAAGAAGAGGTATTGAAAGCAGACCGCCTGGGCACTCGCTTCTCTTTAAATGCACAAGGAGATGGAGCTGTTGCTAAAGCAGTAGATATTTTCAGCTTATGCGCAAAAGATCATCATGGTAAACTGATCAACCGACACGCTATTACAGAGGCCGAATTTAGCGATCCTATAGATTTGAAACGCATGGCAGATTTAGGAATTATTTGTGAGTATTATCCACAAATACAATCTATTACCAGCTATCAAGACAAGGTTGGCATGATTCAAGAAATGATTGGTTTAGAACGCGGGAAGAACTACTGGAACCGTCGTAAGATGAAAGACTATGGTGTGCCACTTTGCTGTGGTACAGACTTACCGCTTGTTATAGATCATATTCCTGAGTCTGTATATTACGCGGTAACAGGCTTGTTCCCTGAAGGCGGTGAGCCATTCAATCCGGATAACTGTCTAACAACATACGAAGTATTAGAAAGTTGGACATCTGGCGGAGCCTATGACTTCTATCGCGAAAAAGATTTAGGTTCATTAACGGTTGGTAAACTAGCTGATATTGCTGTTATTGATGGTGATATTCTACATACCGACCCAAAGGATTGCCGTTGTCTAAATGTCTATATGACAATTATTAACGGCAAAATTGTCTATCAATCGAGCAGGAGGAAGTTTTAAATATTTTTAAGCCCCGACCTTTCACACTGCCGTACATACCCATTCGGTATACGGCGATTCATAACTGCATAACCATGCACTTTGGGGTAGTAAAGGCTGTGTAAACCTCTAGCTGAAAGTCTGTGTAATTCCTGGACTTTTCAGTCAGAGGTTTTTACACAGCCTTTTTGTGAGAGTCAAAGAAAGATGGAGTCAATATTTGCTCCACCCTCCTTTACAATCTATTTTTGACACCCATCCAATTTTAGAACACCATTTTGTTCAGGAATCAATTAATACTCAGGCATCTGCGGAGCCGGTGCCGCTTTCGGTTCGGGAATTGCCGCAACCGCCGCTTCCGTCGTAATAAACAGTCCGGAAATGCTTGCCGCATTCAGCAATGCGGAACGTGCAACCTTGGCCGGATCCAGAATTCCCTTCTTGAACATATCGACCCACTCGCCGGTTCTGGCATTAAAGCCGACATTCACTTTCTGCTCCAGCTGCTTTTCATAAATCTCAACACCGTCAAAGCCGGCATTTTCCGCAATCTGCACAATCGGCTCCTTAAGCGCATCCAGGACAACATTCATTCCTTTCTGCACATCCGTCACATCTGATTTGAGGCTGTCCTTAACCGCTTTATAAGCCTGCACAAGCGCCAAGCCGCCGCCACATACAACACCCTCTTCAACGGCCGCTCTGGTCGCATTCAAGGCGTCTTCAATACGCAGTTTCTTATCCTTAAGCTCTGTTTCCGTAGTCGCCCCGACTTTGATCAAAGCAACACCGTTGGTCATCTTGCCAAGACGCTCCTGCAGTTTCTTACGGTCATAATCAGAAGTTGTATTCTCAATTGCCGCCTTTACTTCTTCCACGCGCGCAGCGACATCCGCCTTCTTGCCCTTGCCGCCGATAATCGTCGTCTTGTCCTTACCAACAACAACTTTCTTAGCTGAACCCAGATCCGCGATTTTCATTTCGGCCAAATTCATGTTCAGATCCTTGGCATAGAACTTCGCTCCGGTCATAACGGCAATATCCGCCAGCTGATTCTTGGAATTATCACCAAATCCCGGCGCCTTTGTAGCGACGACATTGAACGTTCCCCGCAACTTATTAATAATCAAGGTGGACATCACCTCATTATCATAATCATCCGCCACAACCAGTAATGCACGATTTGCTTTGACCACTTCTTCCAATACCGGGAGAATATCCTGAATCGTATTGACTTTCTGATCGGTTACCAGAATCAACGGATTGTCCATGACAACTTCCATCTTTTCATGATCGCTGACCATGTAAGGAGAAACATAGCCCTTGTCATACTGCATGCCTTCGGTCAGCTCCAGCTCCGTTTCGAATGACTTGGACTCATCCACATTGATAACGCCGTCACGACCAACCTTATCCATTGCCTCGGCAATAATCTTTCCCACTTCCTCGCTGCCGGAAGAAACCGTAGCAATATTCTTAATATCGTCACTCGTTGAAATCTTTTTCGCATTCTTCAAAATACCGTCGGCAACAGCGTTCGCAGCCTTCTCCATGCCTTCGCGCATCAAAACCGGATTGCTGCCTTTTTCAACCGCCTTCAAGCCATTGGTGATCATCGCCTGCGCCAACAATGTTGCCGTTGTCGTTCCATCCCCGGCCTTTTCATTGGTGTTGTTGGCAACTTCATAAACCAGCTTTGCACCCATGTTTTCAAACTTATCGGTCAGTTCAATTTCTTTGGCGATGGTAACGCCGTCATTGGTAATCAACGGTGAACCGAATGTCTTCTCAAGAACGACATTCCGGCCTTTAGGGCCTAATGTCACCTTTACCGCATCTGCCAGCTTATTGACGCCATCCAGCATCTTTTTGCGAGCGTCTCTTCCATACTGAATATCTTTAGCCATATTTGTCTGCCTCCTCTTTTAGTCTGTTATGACGGCGAGAATATCCTCTGCCGAAATCAAAAGATAATCTTTCTTCTTAAATGTGATCTCTGTTCCTGAGTACTTTTTATAGATGACCTTCTGGTTCGCTTTCAGATCAACCGGAACCAGCTTGCCGTCTTCCGTCTTTCCCGGGCCTACAGCAACCACCTTGCCGACGGACGGTTCATCCTTCGCTTCCTTGGTGGTCAAGATAATTCCCGACTCTGTTTTAACTTCTTCTTTAACTTTTTCCAGTACAACATAATCATGTAACGGTTTTAACATTGAATTTTCACCTCCATACGTTCGATATGTTTCATATCGACCAACAGCTACTATGCTAATCAGTTATTAGCACTTTGTCAATATGAGTGCTAAACTTTTTCTCGTGTCAGCCGCAGATACATCCGGCCGATGATATCTCGTGGGCTGGAATGCATAAAATGGCAAAGTCGCCACACTTTATGACGCGGTGGAATTTTATCTTTGCTGATATAACGCTGAAAGATTTTCCGAATGCCGCGCGCTTTTTCACTCGGTAAATGCAGCACGGTCACTGCATTATATTGATAAGATGTCGCAACCAGCCGGAAGGTGCGCGTCCAAAAACGATAAACATAACCTCCGGCATTTTTTACCAGTGTGCCGCATGCATGCGCGGCAATCGCATACATAAACTCATCTCCGGTTGATACTATCGTATGTCTGGCCACCATCTGCTCATATACTTTTTTACATTGGGCACTGAATTGCTGCGCATAGATGCGATTGCACGCCACAAACTCACCGCCATAATGCGTCAGATAGACTTCTTTTCCATACCACTTTTCCACTTCCGACATCAGCCGTCGGTAGTCCGCCACTCCCAGTCCGTGATTCAAATCATACAGCAATATATGCTGATCCGCTTCTTGAAAAATTTTTTCAAAGCTTCCCTGCACATACATATCCGCATCCAGACTGCAAAAACGTTCATAATCCATTTTTAACAGATGTTCCAGCACACATGCTCGATAAAAACAGAAAGTCCATGTATACGAATCAGGGAAAGTAAAGGTATCAAAAGGTATCTGCATGATGACGATATGTTTCCTTGTACAAAGTTCCGTAAACCATGACGGCATTTCTGAATTGTCCATTGTCGTGATAAAGGCGACCGTATCTGCCGGATTGTAATGTTTCGCGGAAACCAGCGTTACGGCAATATTTTCAAGATAAATCTGCAGCTGATCCGCCGTCTTTTTCAGATTCTGGCTGCCGCCGGCCGCCGGCATGCTGGCAAATGCTGTAAAAATAATATTTCCCGCCATATAAACCTCCTTAAAATCCCGCATACATCATCATGACCGCATCATAACCAGGCCCATATGCGCCAAATATAAGGACGACCAAAATCGCCGTATACCAGACGATCCATCGAATCGGTAAGGGCAGCTGCGAAAACAATTGACGAATCGAAATATGACATTCCTTCAATATGTCCACGATCAAAACAATTATCATTCCCGTACAGACAGTCAAAATATCAAACGGATCCATTCCTCCCAACGCTTTGGCTTTTAAAATCGAAAAACCCGGCTGAAAGTTCACAAACCACGCTTTCAGCATCGTCCATCCGACCGTAAATGACGGCGCTCTGAAAAAAAGCTCCCCAACCATAACAATGACAAATACTTTTATAAAACGCACAATCCTCAACCACCATGCAGATTGTTCAATACCCTTTTTTTCATAAAACTTTGCCATCGGTTTCATCAGCAACATTTCCACTTCCATCAGCACAAAATAATACATGCCATACAAGACATATGTCCATTTGGGCCCATGCCATAAACCGTTGCCAAGCCATACGGCAAATAAAGCCAAAGATGGACCGATATAACGTGCCGCAAAGGGGTGCTTCTTCATTTTCCGCGTCAGTTTCATGGCTCCCTTTGATAAAGAAACCGGATAAAATACATAATCTCTTAGCCATGTACCAAGCGTGATATGCCATCTGCGCCAGAAATCCGCCGCGTCTTTGGCAAAAAAAGGCTGACGAAAATTTTCAGGAAGAAAGATACCGAAAGTACGCGCCGCGCCCATGGCAATATCAATCGTTCCGCTGAAATCCATATACAACTGCAGCGTACACAATATCGCCCCCAGCAATGTGACTTTCCCAATTCCCGTAAAGGATGTAAAAATCGTCTTTACCGCTGTATTCATATGATCGGCAAGTACAATTTTTTTGAACATGCCCCATAAGATACGCTGACTTCCCTGACACAGGGAAGCGTACGTGATATCATTGCCGGCAAACAATTGTTTTTCCACTTCCCGATATCGCGTAATTGGTCCCTCCATGATGGTCGGAAAAAAGGATAAATACAAAACCAATCTCCAATAACATGGTTGTGCGGCAATCTTTTTATCCCGTACATCACATAGATAAGAAATAGCCTGCAGGGTGTAATAGCTAATGCCTAACGGCACTAAAATAGGAAGCTCTTGAAAAGGCAGGTGCACTATGGAAAAAATGGTTTCAAGTACAAAATTGGTATATTTTAAAACGATCAGGATCAAAAGCAGAAACCATATACCATATCGCGCAAGACGACGTTTTTCTTCTACATGTCGGCGCGGTTTTTCATCCATGTCATCCAGCGCCGCCATTTTTCCCCCTATTATCCATGTTACAAACGCTTCACCAAGAAGAACGGCCAGAAGCCAAGAACTCAACGTTATATAAAATAATAAAGAAGCCGCCAATAATATAATCCAGCGTTTTTTTTGAGATGTGTGCGCATACAGCCATGCGCATACAGGCAGATAAATGCCGATGAACAAAAAAGAATTATAGCTCATCTTATTTTTTCTCCTGATATAACCCGCTGTCTTCAACGGCCTGATTCCATTTTGGCGCAATACATTCATCGCCTCGCATATCTGCCAAATGCATCTGGGCAAACAGGTTCACTTCCAGATAGTTCATCACCTTTTGCGAGCCATAGATATTCAGATGATCGCCACCGTCCTGTGTGTCCTTTTTCCAGTTCAAGCCGATGGCTTGTATATCTTGATTAAGATCCAAATATTTCAAGCCCTGCTCTTTACACCATTGCGCCACAAGTTGCGCCTTTTTATCGTTCCAATTCAATGGAGCCGGCACCGAAACAATGACAAGCGTGATTTGCCGCTCTTTACACAAAGATACGATTCGATCGGCCGCTTCCTGATTTTCTGTATAAAACACGGATGGTGAATTTTTTCCCTTTTCTGAATACGCATTTTTATATGGACGAATGCCATATACAGCCGCAAAGCCTTTGTAAAATTTGCGGTGTGAACTCATTTTTTTTGTCAGCCATCGAGGATGATCGGAGGCTTTGTAAAAATTGTGGTATCGCAAAAGCGGCAGATTTAAAATAAGCTGATTTTCCAACAAATTATCCTGATCGGACATAGCCGGTTTACGAAAAAAGCTGTTCGCTTCCAAAATCACAAGTGATGGATGCTGACGCTGCAGCTCAAGCTGCAATAATTCATAGGTGTCATAAAGTCGCTGGGCGCGGGAAGAGAAATTATAACTGGTCACTCCGCTTTGTTTATATAACTGGAGCGGGGAGAAGGCATATTTTGCTTCACTGTCACCCATGAAAAAAACCTGCAGTGTATCTGCGTCTTCTTTGGCCGCATCCTTGACGATACGGGAAATGTTGGCAATATCGTAACAAGTATATCCATGCGGTTGAATCAGCCATGAAATGACGCCGATCATAACCGCAAGCAATACTGCAAACCATCGTATATAACTTTTTTCTTTTTTGGTCATCGCGATAATCATTGTAGTATGGATGATTGCAAAGAACATAGCTATTTTTATGCAAGATGCAAAAAAAAGTTATGAAAGAAGGCGAATGATTTGTTTTTTCGTGCTGTTTCTCAGGTTACGGTTCGTTCTGAAATGAAGCGCCGTATTGATATCTTCCGGACCTTCTAAAACACGCGCACTTCTGATCGGACTGTTTCCTTCCACGAAAAATGCATATCCTTCAACCCATATATCAATTCCATATTTTTCCAAATAGCCGTGCAATATCCCGGCTTGGCGTTTCACCTGCTGGATCGGATTTTTGACTTTTGTCTGATACCGTTCGCCGGCATGCGAGTATTTAATCTTTTCCCATTCATACTCCTCTTCCTGACCGATCAGCTCTCCTCTGTAGTTTTTTACTTCAATAATAAACACACCGCGATTATTGATCACCACATTATCCAGCTCCGCATCCCTTTCCTCAAAAGAAACCTTTATATTGGTCAGCAAAATATCATTTTCCCTTAAATTATCCTGTATGACTTGAGTGGCAAACCGCTCTCCATTCCGACCGGCAATCTTCTGCTCAGATTCAAATATGTATTCTTCATAATCCCTCTTTTTAGGAAGGCGATTTTTCCTCAGGATCAAAAGAATAACAAAAAACAAAACAAAAGATACCATCGTTAAAGCCATGACAAAATATTCCATATCTTACGCCTTTTTTCTACTCTTGCATATTTGTATAACGAAAATACATCACTCCAAAAAAGATACCGGCCAAAGTAAGCGCAAAGCCCAGACCTGTATAAAATATCGCAATAAATTCGGGAGCAGCCACTTTTGATGTGCGCAGCCAGATACCTGTGCTCATCATCACCGCCATAATCATATATGCCTTTCCGTCAAAAAAATACCAAAATGGTTTTAGCGGTGCTTCATATGCTTGAATACGCTGCAGATGCTTACGGCTTATTTTATAAAACATGGTGCCAAAAGCGCCAAAGACAAGCAAAGACAGAAACAGCTGAAAAATAGAAATTTTTTCCAAATGAAAATAAGCCATAATGCCCATGCGGAATACATTGATGCCGGCCATCATCCATGCCGCACACCCTATTGCTAAAAGCGTTCTTTTTTTTACGTGATACCAGCTTTTCTTTTTCATACAATTCTTTTCTTAAGACAAACGAGCAGCAATATTATGCCTGTGCCTGTCAGCATATGCCCTATTCCGGCCATTCCTGCAACAGCTGCATTTGTGCTGTTAAATCCATCAGCAACTATCCTTTTCGGAAAACTTTCACTGTGTTCATAATAATTAACTGACAAAGCAAATACAAGCATGCTCTTTTTTACCTATGTCTCCCTGCTGATTATTCTTCGCCTTTGTCTCAAGTGCTTTATATTCACCATCGTTGAAGCTGCAGAATACTCTATGCATGAAAACCGCCTTCTTTCAATTAGGAACCGTCAACCCTGTGCAGTAGAATATTTGCTATATGCCTTGTGCATATACTTTTTGAACTTATAATTATATATACAAAAAACATATGCCAATCAGTTATATCTTTTTATCATGTATATTCTTATGCTTAGCTCAAAGGAGACGACTTATGTTTAAGACCAATAATGTAAAAATAGGAAAGCACCTCAGTGATTTAATTAAAAACAGCAAATACAAGAATGATCGCCAGTTTTGCATCGCATATCTCACACTATGTGACGGCAAAGCTAATCCTGACGATATACAGAAAATGCAAAATCGTATCTGCCAAATAAAAAATGGTAAAAAGGGAATTCAGATTGAAGATCTTCCAATCTTCTCTGATCTTTTGGGAGTATCAATTGAGGATATTTTAAGTGCTGGCACTGCCCTCACTCCCGTACTAAACAGAAAAACCAATTATTCAATCGCTTTTTCCAAAGATCCGGCCGAATGGGAAACATATATACAAAGAGATGACAAGCTCATTCTCAATCCCGATGAATATAACAAAACAGCTATTGATTATGCCCTTGAATCCGGCAATTATCCTTTCCTGGTATATCTTTATTGACCCATCCAAGTGGTCTGATGGATATACCTTTT
>CAUTVM010000031.1:0-18332 GCA_963541855.1 uncultured Erysipelotrichaceae bacterium | reverse complement strand
AACCGCTTTTAATCATGCTTTCAGGTTGTTTTCATGAAAATGATGTAATATGAAAAAACAACTCATTCAGAAACACGATGATGACGAAGCAAGCAAAAAGACTCTCCTTTGATCAGGAGCTGAAATTGATATTAATCTTCTTCTACTTCAACTTGATCAAATGAATATTCATTCATATAAACTATTCCCTGTCTTCCTTCGGAAAGAAGATTGCGTATTTCAGCTTCCGATGCGTCCGGAGACAATGCGATCACTTGCAGCAGCATGGGAAAATTAAAACCCGAAAATACATATGTACTTTCTCTTTTCAGATATGGAAAGATCAGCTGATTGACACTGCCAAAAACAATATCGGAAAAAACAATGATCTGATCTTCCGATGATGCTTTTTTGAAAAATGATTCAACAAGCGGTTTAGGATCAGGACATTCTTCTGTATACGCGCTGATCGCTTCGACATTTTCTAGTGCCGGCGTGAAGATACGCAATGATTCCAAAGCTCCTTTTGCCAATGGGCCATGACTGATAATCAATATTCTCCGCATAACCTGCCCCTAAAAGTGTTTAACGCGTCCCTGAAAGTGTTCATAAATCGCATCATTATCAAATCCATCAACATTCTGCGATTGAAAGACATATGGTTTATACCCATCTTGCATGCATACTCGTATGGCTTCACTGGCGACAATATTCAGCAGCATCATCGACACAATTGAAGATGCCGGGCCGGTCTGAATGCCGCCAATATTCAATAAAGCGTCTCCCGCCGGGCCGCATGTATCCAAAATCAAATCAGCACATTCATATAGATGTTTTCCACTTGCATGACGGGATATTGAAGCCGCCGATTGGGCAACATTTGTAACCGCGATAACATAAATTCCCTCTTTTTGACACCGCATTGCCATCTCTATCGGCATAGCATTGCGGCCGCTGTTCGAGGAAATCACCATGATATCTCCCGGCTCAATTTTATACGAATCGTAGACAATATCCGAAAGGCCTGTCAGTTTTTCCGCTGCACAACTGCGTTGAGCACCAAAAGCAGTCAAGGTATCCGGATCCAACAGGGCATCAACATTTCCCAGTCCGCCTGCACGGGCAAACAGCTCGATGCCGATCATATGTGAGTGTCCCGTACCGAAAGTATGAATCAGATGATCCGCTTTAATGCATTCGACAAACTTTTCAATTGCGCAAGGCAGCGTATCACGGTTTGCTCTTTCCGCCTTCTCCATTATCTTTATAATTTCTTCATGATATGCGTATGTCATTAAATTCTCCCTTCATACTTTTTCTTTAAAGCCTCATTCTTCTGCTCATTTTCTGTCAGAATAGGTACATCTTCTCCTTGCTCTATCAGTATTTCGCAAGCTCGGGCAGCTGTCGATTGAGCAATGATATTATTGCATATACTGGATACGGAGCAAATCCTCGCAATCCCGTCCGTTTCCAGTAAAGCATCGCCATGCGGACCGCAGTTATCAACAACAATATTTCCCAGCTCATATAATTTTTTACCACTGGGATGTCGTGATTCTTCCGCTAACGTATGCTGCATGCTGGTTACAACAATAACGGTATGACCATGTTCTCTGGCTAATTGCGCAATATCAATGACAATTCCGTTAATTCCTGAATTGGAAATGACAATAAAGATATCTTGCGGCCGGATATCATAAAGATGATATAGCTGCTGCGCCACACCGGCCCGACGCTCAAAAATATTTTTTTTATCTTTGAACTGTTCCAATGAAATGCCGCCTTTGAATACAAAATCATTCATATCCATGATATGAATCGGTACCAATGAGCCAATTCGATCTTTGATATCAAGACCAAGTCCAACTGAATGACCTGATCCAAAGACATGAATTACGCCTTGATTGGCAATGCATGATGCAAAGGCCTGCGCCATTTTTTCAAGATTTTCTTTCTGTGAAGCATATAGATGATCCAGCAGCTGCAAAATCTGTTCCTGAAATGTTTCGCTATTGATAATCTTATTCATCTGACTCTCCCGTTGTATTGATCTGTAAGAGCCGCATTATGTTTGTCCGCACCTTCAATATTGGCAGAAAGAAGTACCGGCGCTTTCAAGCCTTTTTGTATATACCATGCATACATTTCCGCAGTAATCATTTGTGCCGAAATATTTGCCAGCGTAGAGCCCAGCTGCCCGATTGGCAGGCTATTGATCCATAATGCAACATCCGGTTGTGAGGCCATCATATCTAATGTGCAGTCAGCCAAATCGGCAATGGTCTGTCCCTTTTCTTTGATCGTAGTTTTCCCATTCACGACAGCAACCAGTGTATGCCCATTCGCTTTGGCATACTGTGCCAGAGCGAGTGTCAAAGGCTCATTTCCCTTGGCGCTGACAATGCAGTATAGATCGCGATCATCAAGCTTATAGAGGTTCAGCAGGTCCGGCAGAATATCGGTACGCATGAATATTTTTCCGCTTTCCACTTCTTCTTTTTCAATATATCCATTTAACGCCAGATCCATTACCCGCATACCATGAAACGGCGCCAGACCGCCGGCTCTGAAATTCAATTCATTAACAAATTCTTCGCCATGCCGAACACCGAAAAGCTGAATTACGCCGCCCGCCTGCACACATTCAGCAAACAGAGCCGCAATACGAAGCACATCCTTTTGTACCTGTTTTCCTGTTTCAGGAATACGTTCTTTGAATATCTGAAACATTTCTTCCAGTTTATTCATTGTTCACTCTCCTTTAAAACATGAAAAGGCTGTGGTTTAAACCGACAGCCCTTTCATAGTCCCATTATCAGCCGACGATGCCGATCACGCGCAGAACAATAGAGAAGACAATAACAATCCAGATCAGCTTATTGGAATTCATCCATTTCTTCCCCAGCAGAACATAGCAGATCCATGCCAACAAAGCCGGGAAAAGCTTCGGCATAATCTGATCCGCATATGCCTGCAGGTCATATTCTTTAATAATTTCAGCTCCCGTAGTATCAATACCGAGAACAACTGAATAAGTCGATAAAGGAACATTGACCATGGAAGCGATCATTGCGCCGACAACCGTCAATCCTAACACGCCGGCTCCTTCAATCAATGCATTCATCGTACCACTCATACTGGTTACGAGTTTGACACCCTGCGTGTAACCAAGATCAAACAAGTTGCGACGGATCAAGAACACAAAAACAAACCATGCAACCCAGATAAAGGTTCCGATCGCGTTTCCCTGAATAGCCATGGAAGCAGCTATAGAACCGAAAACGGCTCCGGAAATAACACCGAAGATCGTATCACCGATACCGGCAAACGGGCCCATCAAGGCTGTTTTCAATGAAGAAACAACTTCCAGACCTTCTTCGTTACGCTGCTGCTCTTCAATGGCGATATCCATCCCCAAAATGATGTCGCCCATCTGCGGCGTGGTATTAAAGAAAACAGAATGTGTTTCCAAGGCTTTTTTCTTAAGCTCCGGATTATCGCCATACAGGCGGTCAATCACCGGTAACATGGTAGCCAGATATCCCAGCCCCTGCATACGCTCATAATTCCAGCCGATCTGTGAATGCCATATCCACCGTAAATCAATTTTGTGCAGTTCCTGCTTTGTAAATGCAGGTGTTTTCACCGTATTTTCACTCATCTTCATCATCCCCCTGCACGTTAGCCGTACTCTTTGCGATTGTCTGCTGATAGATGATAATCGCCGCAACCATGCCGATCAAAGCAACGCCCAGTGTCGGCATTTGCAGATAAGCGGATAAAACAAAACCGAGAATCAGATACTGCGGTTTCTTTGTTACCGGCAGATAGCGCATCAGAATTGCAAAACCGACAACCGGAAGAATACCGCCGGCAATTTTGAACCCGTCCATAAGCCAAACCGGAATAAAATTGATAATCGCATCAATCAATCCTTGACCAAACAGCAACATAAAGAATACCGGCAATGCACGAGACAGGCCCCATGGCAATATGCCAAGTGTATTCATGCGCTCAATTCCTTTGGTATTTCCGGTTTCTACATACTTATCTGCACGATGTTGAAAATATGTATTGGAAAAGCGTGCCAAAATATCCAGCTCAGTAAACAAAGCGGCCATAGCTATACCGATGGAAGCAGCCAGCGTAACTGCCGATGCGGATATATCTGACAGTGAAGCTCCCGGCGCGACCTGCGCAGCGCCCAAAGCGGTTGTGATCATACCGGAAGACGTAATGTTCGGAATAGAAGCACCGCCATACGTGCCCGCGCCCAATTGAGTCATCTGGAGAGTTCCGCCAACAACCAGACCATATGTCGGATTGCCAACGACTACACCTGTAAAAAGGCTGGCCAAGATGGCCATATTGAAGCCCCAGCCGAAAGCCAATGCATCAATAATTCCCCAGAAGGCCCATGCGGAAATGATCAAGATCTGAAAAAAATTCAAAGTCATTCATTTTCCCCTTTCTGCTATGTAATGATCTCCACACGAGAAACCTTGAATTCATTTTGCTGCGCCCATACTCTATTCTCTGCGTTCAAAATCAATTCAACGTTCTACATCTATGTTAGCGCTTCCGTTTTTAACCGTCAATTGCAATTTGCTTAAACAGCAGCCTAAGTTCAGCAGCTCAAATCAGTGCAATAAAGTGTTGCGTTAAAGATAAAATTTTAGCGCTATCCGTCGTTTTGGCCGGAGAGTTTTGTGAGATGGTATAATCTGCATATTGAACTTAAAAATCGGTGTCAGGAAATATGGACGTTAAATATATAAAACCAAATATTTTTCCAATTATTGTAGAGCTTTTTTTCATCATAGCCTGCTTTCTATTTAGAGAGTATTGCATATACATTAACTTTTGGTTTTATATGACATTATTCATATATTTGCGAAAAGACTTTTCTTTCAAAGAATTGGCAGATTCTGTAAAAGGAGGAAAGGTTTTTTGGCGACAGATAATGGCAACATTATTGTTTTTTGGCCTTGCTTTTGCATTTACAAGTATCTTAGAAACTATCTTCCCGTATCTTGATATGGGAATGATGAATTTAAAAGTAAATAATTGGCTAACATTTATTCTTTTTACAGTTTCTACAATCATATTGCCGCCAATTGTAGAAGAAGTGTTCTATAGAAAGAATCTTATCTCTTTTAAAAATAGAAAAATCTTAATTTTAACAACGCTGTTGAGTATGTTCTTATATGCTTTAGAGCATGCGTTTGCAACTTGGGGCATATTTCTATGCATGATATGGGCTTTGCCATTAAGTGTTGCCTATATTAAAACGAAAAACGTATATGTCCCAATCACCGCACATTTTATATGTAATGTTATTGTAAATGGCATTACCATTATTAAACTATTTCATTTTTTAATTATAAAACTTCATCTTTGATGCACTGCTTTGCTGCATTTACCGTTTAAGCTGCAAATGAATCTTGCAACATGATCCACAAAATGGATTTATATGCATGAATATTTATATCGTATCGAAGCGAAGCTAGATGTTCATTTTGACGATATGGTGTCGATTACAATGCAAAAATAAACCAATTTTGAGAGCGAAACTTTAGCCGCCTTGTTTCCGCTCGACAAGCGATGTAGAATAAAGCATAGAGTTAGTTTTGGAGGTTATCATTTATGGCAGATATTGTAAATACCCGCATTGACGAGCGTCTTGTACATGGGCAGATTGTCGCTTTCTGGACAAACCGGCTTAATGCTTCCCGTATCATGGTCATTGATGATACGGCAGCTTCAAATGATATTCAGAAAGCCGCATTAAAAATGGCGTGCCCGGCCGGTACCAAACTGTCTATCCTACGTGTGGAAAGAGCGGTCGAGAAATTGAAGGATCCGACAAATTATGTAGGTGAAAGACTTCTTTGTGTATTTAAAGGACCTGCCAGTTTGCAAAAAGCATTGCACCTTGGCTTCCCGATGAAATCTATTACGGTTGGCAATATGTCCAGCCGCATCGGCTCTCATTTAGTTTTCAAATCGACATCGGTTACGGACGATGATGTCAGAATCTTCCGGGAAATGTCTGCGGAAGGTGTTACATTTACCGCCCAGATGGTGCCGGATGATGAACCGAAAGACTTTATCAAACTGATCGAAAAATTGTAAGGCGAAGAAAGGATCTTCGGATCCTTTTTCTTTATTTGAGGAGCTGATCAATATGGCACAATCGGAAAAACTCAATTGTAAAGATGCATTTTTTCATTATGGCATTGAAATTCCACGCCGCTTCCGACCAAGTGAAAAGGATTTTTTCTTGCGCAAAGCGGCTCTGTTCTTTAAAGAACACGCCTACCCCGTTTCTTACATAACCAATACAAAAAAAGGTATAAAAGCCGCCAATCTGATTGTCGGCGATCCGCAAACTGCCAATACCATTGTACTTGCCCGTTATAATACACCTGCACACAACTTCGGAAATCCATATTTATATTATCCCTTTGATGGTACAGCCAGCGTTCAAAGCCGTATTCTTCCAACCTATACGCCGGCTATTATCGCTATGCTGGTGATTATCTATACGCTGTGGCAATGGAGAGCTTTTCTGAATTTTTCCCGCCACCCTTTTATTTCCTCTATTATGACCATCGTTCTCATCCTGGCAACCATATCTTCCTATATTTTAACCGGATCAATCGGCAATGCCATCAATCTGAATGACAATACATCAGGCGTCGTTGGCATCATGCTCATCGCCCAAGAGCTGAACCCGGCGGCCAGAAAACATGTTGCCTTTATCCTGACCGATAGCAACGGGCATGCTGGCGATGCGCTTAATCGCACGATAATCTCCGATATAGATCATAAGAACATCATTATTTTAGACTGCATCGGGCACGGAAAAGAAAACCGCATCGGATATCAAAGAGCATCCAAAAAACTGGCTTCTGAAATCGCCGGTGATTTAGCGGCATCCACACAGCTCGTTGACGGATCGGCACTTCGTTTTTCCTCTTTCAGCTATTATCCTTCCGGTGTTTTGATTTCCCGCACTTCAGGCGCCGGCCATGTTGTTGAAAATAGCGGTACGAAAAAAGATGCCGTCGTAGATACCGAAGCGATCACGGATCTTTCGCTGGTATTGAGCCGATATCTGAACCGTATCTTTAAGAACTGATTCTCTCGTTCTCATTTTTTCTTTCGCTTTGCATATGCGGTTTTCCATTCGATAATACGCTGTGCGCAGGCAGGTGAAACACGATATTCTTTTCCTGTATATGTAATCATTTTTTTCCAAGCAAATGGAATGCGCGAAATAGGCAAAATTGTCTTGATACTGCGGAAATCGACTTTTTCCTCTCCGATTACAACCGAAGTTTCGTTATAAAACAAACGATAACGTTTATCACTCATAAAATATTCACCGGCAAAAACGCCCGCAATGACAATGCCGATACCAATAGAAGTAACGTCTTTTTTCACTGCTCCCATTCCCGCAAAAACAATGCCAAGAATAATACAGATACTATATCTATATTTATTTGATTTTGAAAAATCATATATCTGAAATTTCTCTCGCTTGCACAGCGATTCAATCGCCGCTCGATATTTTTTCAATTCCTTCAGGCGATAAAGTATTGTCCATATTGCAACCACAAATGAAAAACCGATAATAAGCCATTCTTCCGCCGCCATAAATTAAACCCTCAATGAAAAAATTATATCATTTTCTTTAGCTCATATTCTATAATATAGGTCAGGAGTTAAATATGTCACAAATACCCGAAAAACCATGTAAGATTCTGATCTCCGAATTACCAAGTCAGGAAAAACCTTATAAAACTGTCAACGGAAAGCCCTTTTTTGCCATCTGGACTATTTTTATCATCGGAGTGCTGATTACCCTTTACGGAATTCGCTATGGGCGCAGCTGGATATTGGGGCTGCTGCTTATCGGTTTGGCTGTATTTGTACAATGGAAAGCAAAAAGCTATATTCAATTTGCTTTCTATACAACTTATTTTGTCATCTTTGAAGCGTTTAATGACACCAGTTGCCAGAAAGTGAACTGGGATGATGTGGAAGAATGGACGATTGCGACAAATCACGGTACAAATCAGTTACTTAAAATTCGCTTGAAAAATTCCGGCCTTCCTGTCCAAGTACAGCTTCTTTCGGCCGGTGAAGTATATCGTGTGTTTCGTAAACGTTTGCCTGAACTGGAAACCGCAAAGAAGCGGCAGGCGGAATTTCTGCAAAGATCATCCGGCAGTATTTTTTCATGGAAAAAGCACAAAAACAGTTCAAACTAAATGGACTGTTTTTTTTCATCAAACGCATGCAGTATAACGTCGTGAAACTGCGGACGTATCTCTTTCATATGGCTTTTCTCACGTGAAGGATGAATGGCATTTGTCAATAAAACAATGCCCATGTGACGAACAAAATCCACGTAGATGGAGCCTCCTGTAAAACCCGTATGATACAAACATTGTGTGGAATAATGGCTTCCCATAGATGCACTCTTATCTTCTGCAATCCATCCCACTGTCCGACATTGTCTCATTCCTTTGGTACGATAATTTTTTAAAAGCTTTATGCTGTTCGCACTTAAGATTTGTTTCCCCTGCCACATCCCATTCTCCAGGAGCATCATGACAAAAAAGGCAAGATCGTCAGCAGTAGAAAATACACCCGCATGTCCGCTCACTCCGCCCATGCGATATCCTTTTCCATCATGTACCTCGCCGACAATCATTCCTCGATCCGGCTGCCATTCGGTTGCGGCGCATTGCTCACCATATCCATTTTTCTTTGGGCAATACATGGTATGCTTCATACCCAGTGGGTCAAAAATATATGTCTTAGCCAAAACATCTAATGAAAGACCGGTAATTTTTTCCAATACGAGCCCCAGCGTCATAAAGCCGAAATCAGAGTATTGCAGATCAGTTCCCGGTACATACGCAAGCGGCAGAGATAGATAAAACCGATATAAAGATTTTTTATCTGCACATGATTTATAGCGTTTATCGTCTCCGACCATGCCGCTGCTGTGTGTCAACAACATGCCGATCGTAATATCCGAATACGGAAAATCAGGAAGAATTGTAAAGACGGGTGTGGTCAGGTTCAATATGTCTTTTTCCATGCACTGCAGCACCAATGTCGTCGTCACGATAACTTTGGAGAGGCTGGCAAGGTCGTACATCGTATCTTGCAAAACCGGTTTGGATTCAGGAATAATCTGTCGCTTTCCTATACATCCGCTTTCAAATCCATTTTCTGAAACCAAAGCGAATTGCGCTCCCGGTAAAGTTCTATTCGTCACTTGTTTGCTAAGAAACGTTTGTACCGTCGTTATCAGGTTCATTATTTTTCCTCTAAAACAGCGCGGACGGAACCATGTGCCTGTTGCAATTTCTCCAATGCTTGGGCAAGCGGGATCTTCTTCTGTAAGAGGATGATTGCCGCCTTCATATTTCCCTTTGCTTCCGCTAACGCTTTTTCCGCGCGCACTTCGTCTATGTCGACAGCCTGCATCAAAATACGTACTGCTCGGGCAGACAACTTCTCATTCGTCGCTTTCATATCCACCATCAGATTTTTATATACTTTCCCGATGCGGACCATGGTGGCCGTTGATAACATATTGCAGATCATCTTCTGGCAAGTTCCGCTTTTTAAACGCGTAGAACCCGTCAGTACTTCCGGTCCTGCATCCACTTCGATTGCCACATCTGCATATAATGAAATTTCCGCATTCCGGTTGCAGGCAATGGAAATACATTTTGCGCCACATTTTCCGGCATATTCTAAGCCGCCGATCGTATATGGTGTCCGTCCGCTGGCGGCAATACCGATTACAACGTCTTTTTTATCCAAAGATATTGACTGCAGATCCGAAACAGCGAGATCTTTAGAGTCCTCCGCACCTTCAACCGCACGGATAAATGCTCCTGTTCCTCCGGCAATCAGCCCGATTACCTGCTCGCTGGAAAAAGTAGGAATACATTCCACCGCATCCATCAGCCCCATGCGCCCTGATGTTCCGGCTCCCATATAGATCATTCGCCCGCCGGCTTTCAGCGCCTGCGTGCAGACTTCAACTGCCTTGGCAATCTGAGGCAGCGCTTCCTGCACAGCCCTGACGGTTTTTGCATCTTCGCGGTTCATAACCGTCACCAGTTCAAGTGGTGTCATTTTATCTAAATCTGTCGTTTCCGGATTCTGCTTTTCTGTACCAATATGCTGTAAATTCACTTTGGTCATATTCAAACCCTCATTTCCGTATTCATTGTAATACAAGAAATGCTGCGTATAATCACTCTTTGCAACGTTGCTTATTCATATATTCAGGAGCTCAGATCATGATTATGAACGACTTGAAAACAAATGGATAAAAAACATTCAGATAAACGCATGCATGCCCAATGCAGCAGCTCTCTTATAAGCCGGAAATCTTAATTGTCTGTCAGATGCGGATATGCCTGATTCATTATATTTTTCAGCTATTTATCGTGATCATCAGAAGCATCATTTTTCTGACTCGTCTTACGTTTGTGCCCACCTTCGTCTACCCATGAAATGCCGGTCCCGGGTATAGAAAGCGTTTTTCTGATTTCTCCGTTTGCTTTCTTTGTTACGCGAAAGCCCTTGGTTCCCCAACTATAACCTATTCCTGATTTACTCAAATTGATGCGAAATCCTTTGCCTAAGTTTATGCTTTTTCTATATCGAAATCCCATTGTTATTATGCTCCTTTTCTCTTATTGCAATCTGACATGTCAGAAGGGCAGCGGCATGATTCATTCATAGAAAACTGCATCTACAATCGTTCCCTCTTCATCTGTTGTAATTTTCCAAACATCAGCTCCATAAGGGCAATCTCCATCTACTCCGCCGGACAGCATGCTTAAATGCTCCTGATTTCCCTTGTCTTCATTGACAATATATGGAATCGCATCATCCTCTCTGCCAGTGATTTCGCCCAGATCGGAAAGTGTTACTCGGTTCAGCCAGATGATGAATTTTCCTTCGGCATAATCTCCTTCTTTACAATTACTTCCGTATCTGTTTTTTGGCATACGCGCAAAAAATGTTTCTCCTTTGATCAAATCTCCTTCTTCCGGCTTTTCTTTCAATATAACGCCTTCAAATACTTCGCTTTCCGATTGCTTTGGAATAAGAAGCGTTTTGTTTCCATGGGCGGCAAATTCATCAATGCACAGGTCCAAAACTTCTTTTGCCCACTTGGCATCCGGTTCATTCTTTATCCGAAAATATAAATGTTCTCCGGATTCATAATCAGCCGATAAAAAGGATGGCTGAAATTCAGGCGGAAGCCCGGCGGTATATCTGTCTATACCATTCAACTTAACCAAATCATATTTGGTAATGATTTTTTGAAGGTCTAAAAGAAACGTATCATCGACTTCACAGCTTATTTTTCCATTGTATTGCTCCGATAAAATAAGCTTTCCATTTTCGTCCGGGCTTACATCAAACCTATATTTTCGATCATATTCTGATCCCGGTCTATCATATCCATACAGGTAGAACTCGGAGGTAAAAGATACGAGCTTATCGGATTGGATCACTTTTGGCGCATTGACATCAGTTTGATCAATTACCCCGCCGGTCTCAGGAATCTCTTGTTTGCAGCCGATCATGCCAAAAAAGCTCACACACATAAGACCTTTCAATAATAAACTTCCATCTTTTTGGCTATGCATCATTTTATTCTCCATGAAAAGCTTTACAGAAATGGTTTTCTCCATTTCATGAAACCGATTAGACGCGGTCTCGATTCCTCAACCCCTTATGTTGGATAAATTATATCATAGTGGCGTACCATTTCTTTTTGGAAAATTATGGCTTCTTTGCGTTTTACAACTACTTTAAAACATCGAGATCTACTTTCTATTTTGTTTCGTTAGACTTCCGCTATGATGTTGTATGAACGAAAACCATTAAGTTTCCAAAGTTTATAATTTTATTGCGCTTATATGATAGATTTTTACGCAACTATGCAATATATGCCGACTATTTCGCTAAGCAAGTAAACTCTTTATCCAACTTTGAGTACCATTTCCGTTGAATAAGATAATTATTACGAAAGCCACATATACCAGATTACTAAGACTATGTTCTGAATTTTTGAGCCAATGAAGCTTCAAGGTATGTTTCGCCAATATCTGAAATAATTGCAGAAATATAGCCCATATTTCAGATGAATTTCTACTATTAAGAACAACGTGTGCAGAAAGAGACGTATTGTTTGAATTGATGAAAGTACGAACAAACAGAAAATCCACTATCTTCTGTTTACAATGAACACCGAAAGAATGGCACGAAAGACTGCTGGGGGCGATGCTGTGACAGACGCTATACTGAATCACATCATACATACACCATACACAATTGAACTAAAAGGAAATTCAATGTGAAAAGAATACTATGCTCTGAAGAAATAAAAACAAACAGAATTGATCACTCAAAATAAAGGATGATTCATTCTGCTTTTATGTCCAGTCTCCAGTTCTGGAATGGGCAGCACCGCGATACTAGAATATTCACTTGAAGAACTCATAAAAATATTTGCCCATATAATTGTCAAAAATTAATTCACCTTCGCGTCCATCTGTCATTCTATAGGCAATATGGAAATGACTAATTCAGCCTTAACAACAAAACGATTTATATACATATTACAGTATGGTAGAAAAGATAATGCTACTCAGGCACTTTCACGAATAATCAGCTTATACTCAAGCTTTTCCTTAAAAAGATCTTCACCATTTAAAAGATGTTTTATAAGCATTCTGGCAGCATGCTCACCTATTGCATAAGCAGGTTGCGAAACTGTAGATAATGAAGGATTTATGTAATGTGATAGATAAATATCATCATATCCAATAACACGTATATCTTCAGGAACAAGTATCCCTATTTCCTGCAATTTTGAAATCGCTCCGATTGCCACCAGATCATTACCACAAACAATGCCATCAGGCCTTATAGAAGAGTGCATTATTTTTATCACTCCTAATTCGCCTGTTTGCATGTCATAATCCCCAAAATATTGCAATGACTTATATTCTTTAATTCCAGCTTTTTCTATTTCTCTGGAAAAGCCGCGATAGCGATCACTGAGTTCTCTTGTCTCTCCGGAAATAAATGCAATTTGCTTACAACCTTGCTGAATCAAGTAATGAGTTGACGTGCCAATACCTTCTTTGGCATCTACATAAACCCTTCCAAGTTTTCTTTTCCCAACTTTGTTAATTCTATCCACAATCACTACAGGAACAGTACTTTCATCTAAAAACCTCATTGATTCCGCATGCGCGGAATGGGTAAAAATAATGCCATCAACCATTTTAGAAGTCAAAAAACTGAAGGCCTTCTCTTCATTTTCAACATCATTATCTGTATTGCATACGACGACACCAAACCCATACTTTTTTGCCTCGTCTTCAATACCTCGAGCTATTTCGGGAAAAAACGGATTTGCAATATCGGGTAAAATAAAGCCAAGCATTTTAGTTTGCTTATTTTTAAGCCCCCTAGCAATAGAATTTGGAATGTATCCTTTTTTTATGATTAGCTTTTGAATCTCATCTCGCTTTTTTTTGCTAATATGCTGTCCTTGTCCATTGAGAACCTTTGACACCGTCGCTGAGGAAACCCCTGCCGCTTTAGCAATATCTTTCATTGTTACAGCCATTTATTTCCCCTTTCGCAACTTACGAACTTATCACATCAATACTATCATTTAAAATGTTACTCCGCTAACAAGAATAATATTCGCAAAAGGAATTGTCTCACCAGTACGGATTACTGCCCTCCCATTTGCAGATTCTCTTTTTAAATTTTCATGAGAAATATACTTCACTTTCACATCCTTTGGCAAACAACTTAAAATTTCCTTTTCCAATTCCGGAGAACTCGTTTTTATCTCGTTTGCAAGAATAACTTGCTCGATATGCAGCTCAGAAAGCACAGTATTAAGCGTGTCAAGAAAACTAGGAACTCCTTTGTGGAGTACAAGATCAATTCTTTCAGTATCACGAATCGGAAATCCGCAATCGCATATTGTCAATTCATCTGTATGCCCCATTTCAGCAATTACAGCTGAAATTCTAGAATTTAAAAGTTTTGTTTTTTTCATATTGTTGTCAGTTTCCCTTCTTATTCTCAACTCCGATTCCTTTTGCAAGGCGCTGATTTTTAATGTCATCCATATACACGGCGATCAAAATAACTATTCCTTTTGCAATATATTGATAAAAGCTGTCCATCTGAAGCATGTTCAGGCCATTATTTATAAAGCCAATAATAAAGGCACCGAGAATGGTTCCTGATACGGAGCCACGGCCTCCGGCCATAGATGTTCCTCCTAAAACAACCGCCGCAATAGCATCCATCTCTGCACCATTGCCAACAGCTGGCTGCATAGAACTGTTTCTACTGGTCAATACCAATCCTGCTAGGGCCGCACAAATGCCAGAAATGATATAGATAAGCAAAGTGACTTTTTTAATATTAATGCCTGCATATTGGGCGGCTTTTGAGTTACCGCCAATAGCGAACATATGTCTTCCGAACTTTGAACGTCCAAGAATCAAAGTAGAAATAACTATAATGATTACCATGTAGATAACAGGTAACGGAATTATCCCTAAAGAAGCGCCGCCAAATTTCAAAAAGGTATCAGATGTTAAACGAATAGTTCCCGCACCAGTTATTACGTATACCATACCTCTTAAAATACTTTGTACAGCATAGGTAACAATAAATGGAGGTAACTTTGTGTTTGCTAATATCATTCCATTGACAAATCCTGCCGCCGCACCTGCTGCCAGTCCCGCCGTCATACATACTGCAAATGGTATTCCTTTTAATGAAAGAAAGGCCGCTATCATACCCGCCATAGCCATAATGGAGCCAACGCTAAGATCAATTCCACCAATAATTAATACCATAGTCATCGCACAGGCAATAATCATATTAATTGAAACCTGCCTGCAAACATTTATTATATTATTCGCCGTTCTAAATTGGGGTGAAGCAACTGACATCACGGTTACAAGTATTAGCAAAAATGCCAATTGTCCAGCATGATTTATTAACCAGATGCCGGCGCTGTTCTTTGATTCTCTTTTTTTATTTATAGATGTATTCATACATGCCCCCTTAAATGCTCACTGCATATTTCATTATTTCATCCTGTGTAGCTTCTTTATGAGATAAAATTTTTGAAACAGTACCCTCTCGCATAACTACAACGCGATCACTCATATTAATGATCTCAGAAAGATCGGAAGAAACCATGATAATTGAGATTCCTTCTTCTGAAAGCTGATTCATTAATTCATAGATCTCTGCTTTTGCACCAACATCAATTCCTCTCGTCGGTTCATCCATAATTAAAATCTTAGGTTTCTGAGCAAGCCAGCGAGCAATAATTACCTTTTGCTGATTACCTCCAGAAAGATTTTGTATCATGGCTTCTTGTGATGGAGTTTTTATTCTGAGCTTTTTTATATATTGATTTGCTAGATTTTTTTCTTTTTCAGTATCAGTAACAAAGCCATGAATAAATTGCTTTAGTATTCTCAGAGTTGCATTAAAGCGAACTGATTGCATAGCAAAAAGGCTTTCACATCTTCGATCTTCCGGAATATAACCTATTTCAGCATCATAAGCTTCTGATGGAAATTTAAAAAGTATCTCTTTTCCACTTAACTTTATGCTACCTGAAGTATATGGATAAAATCCAAGTAATGCTTCAACAGCTTCTGTACGTCCTGCACCAACAAGCCCAGATATTCCAAGTATTTCGCCTTTATGCAATGTAAAAGAAACATCGTGAATTTTATCGTTAGTCATATGGCTGATTTCAAGGATTATCTTCTCATGAGGTTTAAAAATTCTCGTATAATAATTAGTTATTTCTCTCCCCACCATCAAGTGTACAATTTCATCATTTCTAATATCTGATACTTTGTAGCATCCAACTGTTTCGCCATCTCTGAAAATCGTTATTCTATCTGAAATCTGAGCAAGTTCTGACAATCGGTGTGAAATATAAATAATACCAATCCCCAATTTCTTCAGCTTTTTTATATTTTTAAATAGAGCGTCAATTTCATTATCAGATAATGATGAAGTCGGCTCATCCATGACAATAATTCTGGATTGAAAAGACACCGCTTTTATAATCTCAACCATTTGCTGTTCGGCAATATTAAGATCAGAAACAATGGTTTCTGCATGAATATTTAAGCCAAGATCATTGATATACTGCTGAGCCTTATCAAACATCTCAGCATTATTCACAAATATACCTTTTCCCGGCTCACGATTAATAAAAATATTTTCAGCCACAGTTAAATATGGTACTAACACAAGTTCTTGATGAATAATACTAATTCCCTGTGCGGACGCAGAAAGAACATCTGTAATGTGCGCATCGTTTCCATTAATCAGAATTTGCCCTTGGTCTTTAGAATAAATTCCGCCAAGAATATTAATAAGTGTTGATTTCCCCGCTCCATTTTCTCCAACAAGTGTCATAACCTCGCCAGATTTTAAATTAAGATTTGCACCTTTTAGCGCATATACTCCTGGAAACCGTTTATGGATATTCTTCATTTCCAATAAATATTCCGACATATGTCCGCAGGTTCCTCCTTTATCTGAAAGAAAAGCGATGTTTTCCTCCCGAGCACTAAACATCGCTTTTAAATTACATTTTAAGAATTAGTTCCATGCATCAAGATCATACTGACCAATATTATCTTTATTGATCATATACATATCGATTGTTGTTTCCTTCTCAACGTTCTCGCCTTTAGCAAGCTTAATAGCTGCCTCTTCAGAGGCTTTCGCAAGATCTACTGGAGAGTAAACCATTGTTCCTGTCATCTCCCCTGCAGCAATTGACTGCTTTCCTGCTGGAGAACCATCAAAGCCAATAACAATTGCGTCAGAATAATTCATTTGTTTGCAAGTTCCATAGCATGTAAGTGCCGTGTTATCGTTTAAGCAAAGGAAGCCTGTGATATCAGGATTACTCATGAGAATATCTTCTGTATATGTAGCAATAGCTGAAAGATCTGTGCAATCTTTTTCAACAACTTTAATATCTGTTCTTCCCGCATCATTAAAAGCCGCTTGCATTCCAATAAAACGATCGGCAATCACCGATAGCTGAGAATAATTCAGACCACCAAATACAGCGTTTTCAGGTAGTACTTTCGCAAGATATTGACCTGCCGTGTATCCACCTTTATAGGCATCTGCAGTTACAAAACAATCAATTTTGTCTTGATCCTCTTCAGTTACCTTAGAATCTGCATTTACAATCTTTATACCTTTATCTTTCGCCTCTTTAAGAGCGTTTCCTAATGCAGTATAGTCTGCTGGAAGAACAACCAAAACATCAATTCCTTGCGCCACTAAATCTTCAATCTGTGAAACTTGATTAGCCGGAGTAGCATTTGCATCTGTTACAGCAACCTTAGCCCCATCCGCCTCTGCCGCCGCTTTAAACGATTCAGCAAACTGAACTGCCCACGTTTCTGTTTGATTGTGCATTGCTAATCCTATAAATACTTGTTCTTTGTTTTTGTCTTCAGCATTTTCTGTAGCCAAAGTTGATGCTGTTGACGTTCCTGAGGAGCACCCTGCCAACATTGTTGCCGCTAACACTGTTGATAAAAAAATCTTCAATTTCATAATTTCTCCTTTATGATTATCAATAGTTCCTTACCACGATTCTCGGGAAAACGTGACTTACTATTCTAGAAAAGTAGCAATCGTATCTAATGCCTCAAAAGTTTCAGGATATGTTCGTAGAATAAACGCATGTGGCATTCCTTTGTAAATATGATATTCGACTGGAACATTGTCTTGGGCAAGAAGGTTAGCATAAATTAATCCGTCATCAAGCAGGCTATCGCATTCTGCGCCAATAAGCAACGCCGGCGGAAGATTTATAAAACTGTCAGCCCACATTGGTGAAACATATGGATTCCTTTCATTTGCCTTGACATTATTCAAATAACACTTCAAGTACCACGCGGGTTCATTTGATATAGATTCTGCTCCTCCGTAAATCTTTACCGACTTCTTTGCTATTAAATTTCCAATATCCGTAACAGGATAAATAAGAACTTGTTTATGGAACTTCAGATCCTTCCGATCTCGAGCCATATGGCATAAAACTGCAGCATAATTTCCACCACTTGAATCACCCATAACGGAAAATCTTTCGGTATTAATATTGAATTCTTTTGCATGTGTCATTATAAATTTGCATGCGGTATAGCTGTCTTCAAGACCCGTTGGAAATTTTGCTTCCGGAGCTAATCGAT
>CAUTVM010000030.1:0-18682 GCA_963541855.1 uncultured Erysipelotrichaceae bacterium | reverse complement strand
CGGCATACGTCTGATCCGTGAAGGGATTGTCATTTATACGGGCAAGCTGGCCTCTTTGAAACGCTTCAAAGACGATGTAAAAGAAGTCAATGTCGGTTATGATTGCGGCATTACGATTGAAAACTACAACGATATCAAGATCGGCGATGTTCTGGAAGCATATGAAGAGCAGCAAGTTCATCAGGCGGCATAATCATGGCAAACGAAATTAAACAAAAGCGTCTGGAAGGAATCATTCGCCGGAATATCAGTGAAATCATTCAATATGAGCTGAAAGATCCCAATGTCGGGTTTATTACAGTGACGGACGTCAAGGTTTCCAATGATCATTCTTACGCGACGATATTTGTCACCTTTATGGCATCCGGTAATAAGAAGAAAGAAGGACTGGAGGCCTTGCATCGAGCACGCGGATTTATCCGTTCCATGCTGGCAAGCCGCCTGGATATTCGCCGCTGTCCGGAGTTGAATTTCAAAATAGATGAAGTGGAAGAAAAAGGACGTCGGATCGACGAACTGCTGGCAGAGATTCAGCAAAAAAGCGGAGAATCAGCATGAAAGCGGACGCACTGATTCAACAATATCATTTGCAGCCCCATCCGGAGGGCGGGTTCTTTGCGGAATCATATTGTTCCACCATGCAGAATGAAAATGGCAGAGCCTATGCAGGCAGCATTTACTTTTTGCTTGATCAGCAGGATATTTCCCACCTTCACATCATTGATTGTGAGGAAATATGGTATTACCATGCCGGATGCGGTATGCAGATCATAATGATTTCGGAACAGGGGAGCGTCATGATTGAGACGCTTTCAATGGAGCATACCATGGTCGTGATTCCCAAAGGCGTCATGTTTGCGGCAAAGAATCTGCAAACTGACAGCTATACATTTGTCAGCTGCGTAACGGTACCGAAATTTACCTATTCCGGCTTTCATATGGTTACACGACAAGAATTGAAAGAAAGAATTTCTGAGCCGGATGATGAAATACTGACGCTGATTCAATCCTGATCCGCCATTTTCCATCTATAACGACAAGGAGCAGAGCATTTTCTGCTCTTTTTAGATGTTTTCATGTGATAGCGCTTACATTTTTGGTGCAATGCCGATATAATGGAAAGCAGAAATATGATCGGCAATTTCAAAAGGAGGCAGGATGGAAAAATTAAATGAAGAAGCGCTGCGTATATTGGATGACATCGTACAGCGCCATCAAAATGAACGCGGACCGGTCATCGTCATGTTGCATGAAGTACAAGATCAGTTCGGCTATATTCCTTTTGAGGCAATGGATAAAATTGCCCGTGCTTGTCATAAAAGTGTTGCTGAAGTATATGGGGTGGTGTGTTTTTATGCCGGCTTTACAACGCAGCCAAAAGGCAGACATGTCATCAATATTTGTCTGGGAACGGCTTGCTACGTAAAAGGTTCGCAAGCCTTGATTGATGAAGCCATTAAAAAAACCGGTGCCAAAATGAACGGCACCAGTGAAGATGGTCTGTTTTCCCTGGATGCCACGCGCTGTGTGGGGGCCTGCGGCCTGGCGCCGGTCTGTGTCATTGACGGAAAAGTTTTGGGAAAATGCTCGTGCAAGCAGCTGGACGAAGAAATTCATCGTCTATATCAACGAGAAAAAGGCGAACAGAGCAACGAGCAAAGCTGACAATTTCTTCTTGGAGCGATATGCATCATACGTCAGGAAATGAAAAGAAGGAGAGCAATGATGAAAAGTGCAGCAGAGTTAGAATGTCTGCGTAAAAGCGTGCAGGAGAAAGTACGATTACGCAATGAGAAAAACATATGGCGCGTCGAAATCGGTATGGCGGCAGGTAAAGATGACGCCCATGATCTTTTGCGAGAACTGCTCCATCTTAGACGTAAAGTTTCCTTTCCTTTTCGGATTATTCAAAATGAGAACCCGGACGGGGGATATCGACTTCCAGTATTAAAAATAATTCGTCCGGATGGTGATGAAACAATCCATGAAGGGATTTGCGCGGAAGAACTGGCTGCCGTTTTTCACGCGATGGAGAAAGGGGATTAGAAATGTATCATATCGAGGTATTGTGCTGCACGGATACAGGCTGTACCGCATCCAAGTCGGCACAATTGATTGAAGCATTCCAAGATGCCATTCACCGGTATGAATTAGATGGCGAAGTTCGAATTATCAAAACCGGCTGTTTCGGTTTTTGTCAAAAAGGTCCGCTTGTGGCCATATATCCGGATCAGGTCTTTTATTGCCATCTCAAGAAAGAAGATGTAGATCGTATTGTCCGCGAGCATCTTTGCAAAGGCAGGATATGTCAAGATCTCCAGCTTGTCGATACTGATGCGCAAACCGGCAAGAAAATCACTGATAAGAATCGTCTGGGATTTTATGCTAAACAGATGCATATCGCTTTACGTAATTGCGGCCGTATCAATCCGGAAGATATAGAAGAGTACATTGCTTTTGACGGTTATAAAGGTCTGGCCGCCGTATTAACGGAAATGCAGCCGCAGCAAGTCATAGACGTCATTAAAAAATCAGGCTTGCGGGGCCGGGGAGGAGCCGGCTTTCCTACCGGTGTAAAGTGGCAATTTGAAAAAGACCAGCCGGGCGATGAAAAATATGTCATCTGCAATGCGGATGAGGGTGATCCCGGCGCCTTCATGGATCGTTCCATTTTGGAAGGCGATCCCCACAGTGTCATCGAAGGCATGGCGATCATGGCTTATGCGGTCGGGGCGCATTTTGGCTATCTATATATCCGGGCGGAATATCCAAGTGCGGTGAAACGTCTGCAAACGGCCATTGCCCAAGCCAGACAACTTGGCCTTCTTGGACAAAATATTTTAGGCTCCGGATTTTCGTTTGATCTGGAAATTCGTCTTGGCGCCGGGGCCTTCGTATGTGGTGAAGAGACCGCACTGATCGCTTCCATCGAGGGAAAACGCGGAATGCCGCGGGCCAAACCGCCTTTTCCTGCCGTAAAGGGTGTTTGGGGAAAACCAACCAGCATCAATAATGTAGAGACATTGGCCAATGTTGCTCAAATTATCGTGCATGGAAGTGACTGGTATGCATCTATCGGCACGGAAAAATCCAAAGGTACAAAAGTCTTCGCACTGGGGGGAAAGGTGTGCAATACCGGGCTGGTGGAAGTGCCGATGGGAACGACTTTACGCGAAATTATTTATGATATCGGCGGCGGATGTCCAAATGGCAAGAAATTCAAAGCGGTGCAGACCGGCGGCCCGTCAGGCGGATGTCTGACCAAAAACGAATTGGATACGCCGATTGATTATGATCATCTTGTGGAAGCCGGATCCATGATGGGATCCGGGGGCATGATTGTTCTGGATGAAGACAGCTGTATGGTCGACGTTGCTAAATTTTATATGGAATTTATCGTGGAAGAATCATGCGGAAAATGCACACCGTGTCGTATTGGAACAAAGCGTCTTCTGGAAATGCTGACGGCGATCAGTGAAGGAGAGGGGACAATGGAAATGCTGGAAGAGATGGAAGATCTTTGCTATGAAATCAAAGATACGGCTCTATGCGGGCTTGGCCAGACCGCGCCGAACCCGATTCTGTCCACTCTGCACCATTTCCGCGATGAATATTTAGCGCATATCCAACAGCATCACTGCCCGGCTGGCGTATGTAAAGCGCTGGTTACGTATCGCATTGATCCTGCTCTTTGTCGAAAATGTTCCATGTGTGCGCGTGTTTGCCCCAATGAAGCGATCAGCGGCGTCGCCGGTAAGGAAGCGTATGTCATTGATCCCTCCAAGTGCATTAAATGCGGCAGCTGCATAGATTCCTGTCGCTTCGGGGCTGTTATCCGTTTGTAAAAGGAGAGGGTAATGAAAACAATTCATTTAAAAATTGATGGTCGCGATGTAACGGCACAGCCGGGAGAAACCATATTAGAGGCAGCCAAGCATGCCGGCATTCATATTCCTACCCTTTGTTTTTTAAAAGGAATTGCCAACAGCGGCAGCTGCCGGGTTTGTCTTGTTGAAGTGGAAAAAGCGCGGACATTATTAAGCGCCTGCACGACACCGGTCAGCCAGGGAATGGTTGTATACACCCATAGTGCAAGGGTATTGAAAGGTCGGCGCAGCAGTGTAGAGCTGCTGATTTCCAATCACACGATGGATTGCCTGCATTGTATTCGGGACCAGAATTGCGAACTGCAGCAGTTGGCTTTTTCGCTCGGCATCCGCCAGTCCAGATTTACCGGCATGCATACGGAACCAACCTTTGATGATGCTTCTGAAGGCATTGTGCGGGATACCGGTAAATGCATTCTATGCCAGCGCTGCATTGAAACATGCCGTAAAGTGCAGGGACTGGGTATTTTAGATCTGGAAAACCGCGGCTTTAATACCGTTGTCGGCCCGGTGTTTAATCAATCCATGCATGATGTCAACTGCATGCAATGCGGTCAATGTGTGATCAATTGTCCACTTGGCGCATTGAGTGAAAAGGAAAATATACATGATGTTCTGCGGGCACTGCAGGATACGGAAAAAACGGTTATCGTGCAGACTGCTCCGGCAGTCAGAGCAAGCCTTGGAGAAGAATTCGGCATGCCGATCGGCACACGCGTAACCGGCAAGATGGTGGCGGCGTTACGCCGGTGCGGTTTTGATCGGGTCTATGATACCGATTTCGGTGCGGATTTGACGATCATGGAAGAGGGAAATGAATTATTACAGCGATTGCGCCACAATGGTGTTCTGCCGATGTTTACCTCCTGTTCTCCCGGCTGGGTGCGCTATGTGGAATTTGAATATCCGGAGTTGATTCCCCATCTTTCGACTTCCAAATCACCGCATATGATGTTCGGCAGTATCGTAAAAAGTTATTGGGCAAAACAAAAGAAAATACCGGCTGAGAAGATTTATGTGGTCAGCATTATGCCGTGCACAGCTAAAAAAGCGGAAATTATCCGCCCGGAGAATAAGACTTCCATGTATGAAGATGTGGATGCGGTTTTAACGACTCGCGAAGCAGCGCGCCTGATCCGTCTTTTCGGAATTGATTTCACCACCCTGCCGGATGAGCCGTTTGATCAGGATCTTCTGGGAGATTATACCGGCGCCGGCGTTATCTTCGGTGCCAGCGGCGGCGTGATGGAAGCGGCTTTAAGGACAGTGAAGCAAAAGCTGGAAAACGTCAAACTGGAAAAAGTTGATTTTCATGAATGCCGCGGCTTAAAAGGCGTTAAGGAAGCGGAAATTGATCTGGCCGGTAAGAAGATGCAAATTGCCATCACTTCCGGCATGCAGGCCGCCAAGCCGTTGCTGGAAGAAGTTAAAAAAGGAACTTCCCGATATACGTTTATTGAAGTGATGGGCTGCCCGGGCGGATGCATTAATGGCGGCGGGCAGAGCATTATTCCAAGCCGGATTAAAAATGATGATGCCCAGGGCGATTATCGCAAGAAGCGGATGCAGGCGTTATACGATGAGGATGTGGAATGTTCGCTTCGTATTTCCAGCGACAATCCGCAGATTCAAAAGCTCTATGCCGATTTTCTGCATGAGCCGGGCAGTGAAAAGGCGGAAGAATTGCTGCATACTTCCTATTCTTCAAAAGCACGTTTTCATAAGATGTAAAAAATATATCCTTTTATGATTTGTTATCCTTTTTAAATGCTTGATAGAAGGCCTGGACAAAAGCGTTGAGCACAACATCAACTGACTCATCTCGCTGCAGGCAATGACGGATGATCTTTTTAAAATGCGACAGATCCATCATGTCGAAACCAAGGCTTTCCTTAATATCCGGTTTATTTTGAAAGCGTTCGATATAGCGGGTATACAGATCGCTGAGTTCCTGATCAATTTCACCTTGATATAGGACAAAATCATCCGGCTTCAACAGGATGCCTTTTTCATAGCCTTTCTTTAAATCAACGACGGGAATACTGATTGTCTCTTCACGTGCCGTTTCCTGTATGGATAGAACGTGCGCGGAGTCTATTGCTTCTTGAAAAAAGCCATTCAGCAACTGAATCATGACATGAGAATCACGACAATTTTGTATTTCATCTACGTTAGCAATATAGCCTGAATGCGCGGTTCCATTATCTTCTATGACCGTTACAAACTTCTGCAGATAAGGAAAGATATCTTCAATTTTCATTCGCTGTCCTTTTCATTTTTTTATCACATGATCATGCGCAGCCTCATGCAACAGTTGTTTGATTTTCGTTATCGCCTGCGCAATGCTGAGATCTTCACTGTCTGAAGCATTCCGTTCTTTCAGCTCAACAATACCGTCGCCCGCTTTTTTGCCGATGGTCAGACGGTAGGGAATACCGATCAGATCCATATCTTTGAACTTGGCGCCCGGGCGAAGATCACGATCATCCAGAATCGTATCAATCTGTTCAGCTTCCAAGGCTTCATAAAGCTGCTGGGCCAATTTATTTTGCATTTCATCTTTGGTGGAAATCACAACGATGGCAACCGGATAAGGGGCAATATCCGCCGGCCAGCGGATGCCGTTTTCATCTGCATTTTGTTCGACGATAGCCGCCATAGCGCGGGCTAAACCGATGCCATAGGATCCCATCCATACATCTTGCAGCTGATTGTCCCCATCCAGATAATGCAGATCCATCGCTTTAGAATATTTCGTTCCCAGTTTGAAGGTATTGCCGACTTCAATACCATGTGCAAAGTAAATCTTTCCTCCACATAGCGGGCATTGATCTCCCTCCATGATATTACGCAGATCACCATGCCCGTCCAGCTTGAAATCCTTCAGATTGACATGGATACAATGACAGCCGCTTTTGTTGGCGCCAACGATGAAATTCTGCATGGACAACACTTCATCATCCGCAACAATCCGGCATTTCAGACCGATCGGGCCGGCAAATCCGACTACGGCGCCGGTTACTTTTTCAACCACCTTTGCACTGGCCAGTTCCAGCGTCTGCACGTTGAGAAAATGTTGTAATTTCGACTCATTGACTTCACGATCGCCACGCACTAAAACCGCCACCGGTTCATGATCGGCAGAATAGATCAACGTCTTGACAAAATCTTTGACGGAGCGATGCAGGAAAGAAGAGACCTCTTCAATCGTGCGGCTGGCGGGCGTTTCAACGATGGAAAAAGCAATTTCTTTTTCGCGATGATCCGGTTTTTCAGCCACACAGGGAGCCACTTCAATGTTGCTTGCCATGGAACAGGCATCACAAAGTACAATCGTGTCTTCGCCCATCGGCGTAAGGGCTTGAAATTCTTCCGACAGCAAGCCGCCCATAATGCCGGTATCAGCCTTTACGATCCGATACTGAAGATGCAGACGGTTCATAATATTTTGATAGGCTTGAAACTGCTTCTGATAAGATACATCCATCCCGGCTTCATCTTTGTCAAATGTATATGCATCTTTCATGATGAATTCACGCGTGCGGATCAGACCGTAGCGGGGACGTGGTTCATCGCGGAATTTTGTCTGCATCTGATACATGGAGAAAGGAACATCTTTATAGGAATGTATTTTCATTTTCGCCGCCATGGCAAATAATTCCTCATGCGTCGGAGCAAGAACATAGGGTTGTCCTTTTCGATCTTTCAAAGAAAACATGGAATTTCCAAAACCTTTCCGCCGCCCGGAAGCGACATAAGTTTCTTCACTGATCAAGGCCGGCATCAAAAGTTCCTGACAACCGATTTTCTGCATTTCATCACGGATAATTGCTTCAATGCGAAGGATCACTTTCCATCCCAAGGGCATCAGCATATACATGCCGGAAGATGTCTTTTTAATATATCCGCCTCGCACCAGCAGATTGCCGGATAAGGAATCTTCATCTTTCGCATTTTCTCTCAGCGTGTAAAAAAAGCTGTTATTTAATTTCATCATTCATCCTCTTCATTCCGCTTCTTATGATAGCATATGCAATCTTTACTTTCGTGCCTTTTCCACCTACAATAGCTACAAAATAGAAGAGGGAGGCGAAAGCGCAGACACATGGCCATTTATCATAAGGAGGCTTCACATACATTCAGTGAATATCTGTTAATTCCCGGTTTGACGGATCGCGACAACATTCCATCCAATGTATCTCTTAAAACACCATTAACAAAATTTGCCAAAGGAGAGAAACCGGCGATAGAACTGAATATTCCCATGGTATCGGCAGTGATGCAGTCGGTCTCGGATGATGAACTGGCCATCGCTTTAGCGAAAGAAGGCGGTATTTCTTTTATCTTCGGTTCGCAGTCAATTGAAGCGGAAGCGGCGATGGTGGCGCGTGTTAAAAATTATAAAGCCGGATTTGTGCCGAGCGATTCCAATGTAAAGCCAAATGCTACGGCTGAAGAAATGCTTGCCTTGCTGGAAAAAACCGGACACAGCACAATGGCGGTTACGGACGACGGCACGGCAAACGGCAAATTGCTGGGCATGATTACAAGCCGTGATTATCGTCTTGGCCACATTGATCTTGCACAGACAGTCGATCAGTTTATGACGCCGCGCGATCGTCTGGTTGTCGGCCATATCCGGGATGATCTGAGCCGCTGCAATGATATCATCTGGGAACATAAACTCAATCAGCTGCCGATCGTTGATGACGATGATCATCTTGTCTATCTCGTTTTCCGTAAAGATTATGATTCGCATAAAGAACATCCCGATGAAGTGCTGGACGATGAGAAACGTTTTCTTGTCGGCGCGGGAATCAACACGCGCGATTATGCAAAGCGGATTCCGGCGCTTGTGCATGCCGGCGTCGATGTTCTGGTCATTGATTCATCGGACGGCTTTTCCGTCTGGCAGAAAGATGTGATTGCCTTTGTCCGTGAACACTATGGTGATAAAGTAAAAGTCGGAGCGGGAAACGTTGTCGATGAAGCGGGATTCAATTATCTGGCGCAGGCCGGAGCGGATTTCATCAAGATCGGCATTGGCGGAGGCTCCATGTGCATTACCCGCGAAACAAAAGGTATCGGCCGTGGGCAGGCGACAGCAGTACAGGCGGTTGCCAGGGCGCGTGATGCATGGTTTGCGAAAACCGGCATTTATATTCCGATCTGTTCGGACGGCGGCATCGTTTATGATTATCATATTGTTCTGGCATTAGCGATGGGGGCTGATTTTGTTATGCTGGGACGTTATTTTGCCCGCTTTGAAGAAGCGCCCGGGCAGAAATTGATGATCAACGGTTCCTATGTCAAAGAATATTGGGGCGAAGGCTCCAATCGGGCGCGAAACTGGGGCCGCTATGATCTGGGGCAGGGAAAGAAGCTGACATTTGAAGAAGGCGTCGACTCTTATGTTCCATATGCCGGATTTTTAAAAGACAATGTCGCCATGACGACGGCAAAAATCAGATCGACCATGTGCAACTGCGGGGCACTGTCCATCGGGGAACTGCAGGCTAAAGCACAGTTGACGCTGGTTTCTTCCACGTCCATTATTGAGGGCGGTGCGCATGATGTCATGGTCAAACGCAATGACACATATAACAATCATTGAGAAGAGCAGTTCTGGTTTTTCAATTCTGAAGAAAGCAGCGTGCTTAACGGAAGATGTTTTTTCCGCAGCCGACGAATCGTCTGAAAGGTTTCTTTCTCTCCTTGTTCGGCAACCATTTTTAACAGATGTTCAAGAATACGTGCCGTTTCGGCGTGCATCGGCGCTTGCGTATGGCGAAAATAAAGCAGAGCATCCTGCGGCGTATAATCCGCTTTACGATAAACCCGGCAGGCGGCAAGGCGATCGCACATGGACTCGATCACATAGCGATCCGGCATGGCGACAGGCTGCCATTTCCCATCAATGGTGTCATACCAATATTCCCAATGATGTTTATTCACACCTTTATGATGCAGCCAGCCGGAAGAATAACCATACAGCTGTTTTTCATATGCATATGGGGAGCGCCAGCCTTGATAAAAACGAATGGATGGAATTAATTCACACAGACTGTATTTAGAAAGATCATGTGTCCATCCTTGCCAGTATAAACCGCATTGCATGCAATAACTTCGTACCAGCGATCGGTGTTGATAAACCGTTTTCAGATGCCCGATGATCCGTTGCGGCAGATGCTTTTTTTCCATGTCTGTTATTTTAAAAGATGTCGATCCGTTTCGCAATTTTTTGAAAAGAACTTCCCCTGAATCATTCACTTAGTATGTTAAAATACTAGCGGAGGAATGCCGTGTGAATCGTACACAAAATCGTGAACATGCCATGATTGCTGTATATCAGAATTTAATCTTATCCCGTTCGCCTCAAGAGTTGCTGCGGGATAATTTCAGTGAGGAAGAAATGAGCGGGGATCCATATATGATACAGGTTGTACAACAGGCAATCTGCCATACGGATCGTTATCACGGTTATATTGATCGGGTGTTGGCGACATGGTCATTTGCACGTCTGGGGTATATGGAACAAGCGATTTTACTTTGCGGTTGTGCGGAGTTTGATCTGAAACAGGTGGAAGCGCCCGTGATTGTCAATGAATATGTCAATCTGGCTAAAAAATTCTGTGAACCAGATTCCTATAAGCTGATCAACGGGGTGCTGGATCGCATATGAGTGAACAAATACTTTCCGTTGGCTCCCTTGTACATTATCTCAAAGGGCGTCTTGAAGGAGATGCTTTTTTGCAAAACATTCTTGTGGAAGGAGAAATTTCCAACTTCTCTTCTTATCGCAGCGGGCACTGGTATTTTTCGATTAAAGACAGCGCTGCCCAGATGCGCTGCGTCATGTTTTCTTCAGCAAACCGGCAGGTGAAATTTGCTCCCAAAGACGGCGATCAGGTACTGCTTCGCTGCCATGTGGCGGTTTATGAGGGGCGCGGCGAAATGCAACTGCTCGTCATGGCGATGAAGCCGATCGGTCAGGGCGAATTATATTTGCGCTTTGAAGCCTTGAAAAAAAAGCTTGAAGCACAAGGCCTTTTTGAAGAAGCACATAAGAAAGCCATTCCCGCCTTTCCCATGCGCATCGCTCTTGTGACCGGGAAAAATACGGCCGCCCGCGCGGATGTTTTAAATACCTTGGCCAGGCGATGGCCTCTTGCCGAGATTGGCGAATATCCCGTTTTGGTACAGGGAACTCAAAGTGCCGAACAGATGATAAAGGCTCTGTCAGCGGCGGATCATGCGGGCTTTGATGTCATTTTACTTGTTCGCGGAGGCGGTTCCATTGAAGATCTGTGGTCTTTCAATGATGAGGCGCTGGCTAAAACCATCTATGCCTTAAAGACGCCGTTAATTACCGGTATCGGACATGAGGTGGATTTTACAATTGCCGATTTTGCGGCCGACCTTCGCGCACCAACGCCGACCGCTGCCGCAGAGCGATGCGCACCGGATCGCCTTGTTGTCCTACGCCATCTAAAACAGCTGCATGCGCGGTTAAAAAATGCGATGCATGAGCAGGTTGAAAAAAAGCGTATCCGTTTTGCCAACCTGAAAGAGGCGGCCGTATTCATGCGGCCGCAGCGTTTGTACAGTGAACGTGAGTTTCATCTGCACGCGTTAAAAGAAACTTTTAGGCGCCGGATTCATATGCGCATGATAACACCGGCGCAAAAAATACATGACGCAAAGGCACACTTGCGTGTTAACAGCGAACGAATGACACATCAGCGGCAAGCAGATTTGGAAAAATGGAAACAACGTCTGCAGTATGCCATGGAACAGCAGACGGTGACCGCAAGAAACCGGTTATCAAAAATGGCTGCTTTGCTGGACGCATATTCGCCGTTGCATATTTTAAAAAGAGGATATGCGATCGCTTCCATAAAGAAAAGCGTCATCCGCTCCGTGGCCCAAACGCGGATCGGCGAGAGAATGACCGTTCGTCTGCAGGACGGTGTTCTAAAAGTGCAGGTAAATGACATCAAGAAGGAGAGCATGTATGGCGAAGAAAGAAAAGACGTTTGAAGAGGCTCTTGAGCGGTTAGAGGAAATCGTATCTCGTCTGGAAGATCATGAACAGCCGCTGGATGAAACGGTCAATTTATTTGAAGAAGGGCTGGAATTGGTAAAGCTGTGCGATGATCGTCTGAAAAAATTTGAAAACCGGATTGAGGAGCTTTCGGAAAAACATGCGGATGGATCAAAAGAAGATTGACGCTCTGTTGGCGCAGGCATTAAGCGATGTGCAGGAAAGTCGTGTTAAAGAGGCGATGACCTATACGCTTCTGGCGCCGGGAAAGCGCATTCGGCCTTTATTGCTTTTTGCCGTTTTAGATGGATATGGCCAGGCAAAGGAAAAGGGCAGCGCGCTTGCCTGCGCTTTGGAAATGATCCATGCGTATTCTTTAATTCACGATGACTTGCCGGCAATGGATAATGATGATTTTCGGCGGGGGCGGCCAACCTGTCATAAGCAGTTTGATGAAGCAACCGCCATTCTGGCTGGAGACGGGCTGCTGACGCAAGCGTTTCATATCGCTTCTAAAGCACCACTTCCTGCACCTGAGCTTTTAAAATGTATGCAGGTTCTTTCGGAAATGGCCGGCCCTAACGGCATGGTATATGGGCAGTGTCTGGATATGGCGGAAAATGCTTCCTATGATTGGGAAATGTTGCAAAAAGTGCACCACTGTAAAACCGGCTGTCTTTTGGCGGCACCTTTTATGATCGGCGCTATTCTCAGTGCGCAGAAAGAAGAGGTCGTACAAAAATGGAAACAGATCGGAATGCAGACAGGTCTTGCCTTTCAAATCCAGGATGATCTGCTGGATGAAACGAAAAGCGCCGCTGATCTTGGCAAGAGCAATTCCGACATTCGCAATCATAAAGTGACAAGTGTATCTTTGTGCGGTTTGGCAAATGCCAAAAAGCAGATGCATCAGCTTTATGATGAAAGTTATCGACAGATTCGCGAAATATCTTCTTTTGCGCCGGAATCACTGTTCACATTGATGAAAATGATACAAAATAGAGACAGGTAGGAGTAGTGCATGGATGTCAGACAAATACAAAATCCGGATTTTCTGAAATCAATGTCAGTTCGTGAGCTCAACGGTCTGGCTAAAGATATTCGTTCTTTTTTGATATCCGGTATTTCTAAAACCGGCGGACATCTGGCCAGCAATCTTGGGGTCGTTGAATTGACGATTGCTTTATATTATGTATTTAATCCGGCAAAAGATAAAATCTTTTTTGACGTCGGGCACCAGAGCTATGTACATAAAATACTTACCGGGCGGGCAAAGCAGTTTGATACGTTACGTCAATATGGCGGCATCAGCGGCTTTGAAAAACGTTGTGAAAGTGCTTATGACGTATGGGAAGCGGGGCATTCCAGTACCTCTTTATCGGCCGCTTTGGGGATGGCGGTGGCCCGGGATCTGAAACATGAAAAATATGAAATCGTACCGGTGATCGGCGATGGCGCACTTGGGTCGGGGATGGCGTTAGAAGCGTTAAATGAAATCGGTTATGAAAAGCGGAAAATGATCATTATCTTTAATGACAACAATATGTCCATATCCCGCAACGTCGGTGCAATGACGCGCGGTTTTGCGCGCTTGCGTGCCGGAAAATCCTACAATGAGCTGAAAATGACCATGAAAGATTCGCTGAATAAAAGCGGTATCGGCAAGATGATGTATCACGGTCTGAAGGCCTTGAAGGATTCTGTTCGCGAGTCGGTTATTGATGACGGTATTTTCGGTGAGTTCAACTTGGATTATTTAGGTCCGATTGATGGGCATAATATTCATGATCTGATCCGTGTTTTTCAAGTTGCCCGCACCCATGATACGCCGGTTGTTGTGCATGTGATTACCCAGAAAGGAAAAGGATATGCTCCTTGTGAAAATGATCGGCAGGGCATATGGCACGGCGTCGGGCCGTTTGATCCTTCAAGTGGAAAACCAAAGCATGTGACGCCCAGGGGATATAAGACCTATTCGCAGCTGATGTCGGATACCGCCGTACAACTGGCTAAGGAAGATTCGCGGTTAATCGCCTTGACGCCGGCCATGATTCATGGCAGTGCTCTGGAATCCTTTTTTGCCCACTATCCGGAGCGCAGTTTTGATTGCGGTATTGCGGAGGAACATACATGTACATTTGCGGCAGGTTTGGCAATCAGCGGCATGCGGCCGTATGTCGTGATCTATTCTTCCTTTTTGCAGCGCGCGTATGATCAGATCAATCATGATATATGCCGCATGGATCTGCCGGTTATTTTAGGCATTGATCGGGCGGGGCTTGTCGGCGCGGATGGCGAAACGCATCACGGTATATTTGATGTCGGCTTTTTAAAGCCGTTGCCGCATATGATTTTAGCGCAGCCGAAGGATGCTGCTGAAGCGCGCAATCTGTTTTACAGTGCCTTGCAGCAAGCGCATCCGTATGCAATCCGTTATCCGCGGGGGGAAGTATTTTGTCAAAATTTACCACCCTTTGAAAAAATCGAGACGGGAACATGGACGAAATTTCATGATGATGTAAACAATCGGCTGTTTGTTTTGGCCTATGGACCTGACGTAGATGAAATTTTACAAAAAATCGAAGCGAATCGTCTGCCGGTTACGGTTGTCAATTGCCGTTTTTTCAAACCGCTGGACGCAAAGATGCTGGCGGAAATTTCGCATCGAAAACAACCGGTGATCGTCTATGAAACAGATATGAAGGAAGGGGGACTTGCAGCATCCATTTTGGCATATATGTGTGACCATCATTTACCGATCACAATAGAACGCCTGGGCATTGGGGATCATTATGTCGGCCAGGGAGATAACACGCTCTTGAAAGCAGATGAAGCGATTGATCTGAATTCTCTATATCAAAAAATACAGCGGTATTTAGAAAAGTCTGAAGAACAACATGATTAAAAACCTCTACATTAAAAACTTTGTATTGATTCATGAAATGAGTCTGGATTTGCAGACCGGTTTAAGCGCCTTTATCGGCGAAACCGGAGCCGGAAAATCAATTTTTATTGATGCTTTGGGCATTTTGGCTGCTGATCGCTCATCCAGTTCTTTTGTGGCCAAGGGAGCAGATAAGGCCATTGTAGAGGGTACTTTTTGTCTGCAGCAGGATGCGCATGCAAAACAAGTATTGCTGGATGCCGGGCTGGATATCGGTGAAGAAACTGTTTTCACACGCGAAATCAACAGTCAAGGCAAAAGTACGGTTCGAATTGATCGGCGCACTGTTACGCTGGGCTTGATGAAAGATGCTTTGCGGGATGAGATTGATATCCATGGTCAGCAGGATACACAATATCTTCTGCAGGCTTCTCGTCATATGCATTTGCTGGATACCTTTGCCAATTTGCAAAATGATGCTGAAAAGGTACGCTCTCTGTATCAATCATATGCCGCTTTAGTGAAAGAAAGAGAAGAAGTTCTTTTGCGTCATGATGGTCAGGAAGATAAAAATGACCTGGAATATCAGATTCTGGAAATTGATCGGGCGCATTTAAAAGCTGACGAAGAAGAGCACCTGCTGGACAAGGAAAAGCAATACAAAGCCGTTAAAAATTCATTTGAACGGCTGCATATGATCGTACAGCTTTATGACGAGCAGCTGAATGATCCGCTTTATGCACTAAGCCGTCAAATTAACGGACTGGATGCCGGTGAAGAATTGATGCAGGCGCGAGATGCCATGCGGGAAAGCTTGACGACATTAAGTGAACAGATTGAGCGCCTTCGTAACGCGCTTGAAGAAATGAACATGACGGAAGAGGATGTCAATCAGATCGAGGAACGTCTGTATGTCATTCAAAAACTGAAGCATAAATATGGTCAGGCTTCCGTTGCGGCGTTGTTGGCTTTTCAAAAAGGTCTTGCAGATCAATTACAGCGTATGGAAGATCGGCAAGGCTATCTCAGCAATCTGGAACAAAAAATTGCCCAGGCGCTTTCCGTTTATGATCAGGCCGCTGAAGTGTTGACCATGCGTCGTAAAAAGGCCGCGAAGGCATTAGATAAAGCCATCGCCGGTCATTTACGGGATCTCTTTCTGCCGCATGCGCGTTTTCAAACATCCATAGAAAAAGGGTCGCCTTCACCAAATGGAAGTGATCGGGTTGCATTTTTAATTTCCATGAATCCGGGTGAAGATTTAAAACCGCTTGTCAAAACGGCAAGCGGGGGTGAATTAAGTCGTCTGATGCTTGGTTTAAAGGCGGAATTTACGCATCTGCAAGGCATCGAAACAGTTGTTTTTGATGAAATTGATACCGGCGTATCCGGGCAGGTGGCGCAAGCGGTCGGACAAAAGATGCAAGAAATCGCCAAAACGGCGCAAGTATTTGTCGTAACCCATTTGGCGCCGGTCGCTGCTTGCGGAAAACAGGTATATCTTGTTCGTAAAGTGCAGGATCACGATCATACGGAAACGCATGTCTTAGAGGTTGAAGGGGACGCTTTGATTGAGCAGCTGGCCTTGATGTTTGCCGGACAGATCAATACGCAGTCCAAAGCGGCCGCTGAAGATTTATATCAACGGAGTCAACGTTAAATGGTGCATGTGTATTTTCATATTGATCTGAATGCTTTTTTTGCCAATGCGGAAATACTGTTGGATTCTTCATTGAAGGGAAAGCCGGTTGCCGTCAGCCGTCAGACAAGACGCAGTGTCGTTTCAACAGCCAGCTATGAAGCGCGGGCTAAAGGTGTTCACAGCGCCATGCCCATTCAGGAAGCGAAATGCCTTTGTCCGGATTTAATTGTGGTTGAGCCTCATTTTAACTGGTATCGGACATTGTCGGAAGATTTTATGCGCATCGTGGAAAGTTATACCGATCAGGTTGAGCGGGCTTCAATTGATGAATGCTATGCGGATATGACGCAGGCGATCACCGCCTTTGAAAAACCGCTGGATCTTGCCTGGACTTTGCAAGGGCGAATCTTGAAGGAGCTGCATTTACCTTGTTCCATCGGCATCGGGCCGAATATGTTTTTGGCCAAAATGGGCAGTGACATGAAAAAGCCGCTGGGAATTACGGTGCTTAGAATACGTGAAGTTCCGCAAAAACTGTGGCCATTGAAAATCGGGGATATGCGTGGTATCGGATCGCGGACATTACCATACATGGAAGCGTTGGGCATCCATACGATCGGTGATCTTGCTCATTATGAAGATCAAGAAGCTCTGCGGCGGATTTTTGGCAAAAATACCAATGTCATCCTGCAAAGGGCACATGGCTATGATGATCGCATGCCTGTTTTGGAAAGTGATCCTAAAAGCATGGGAATATCGGAAACCATGCTGGAAGACATCACGGATTATGATGAAATTCGCGGTTTGTTTCGTACTTTATGCAAGCGGCTTTCCAAGCGGCTTTTCATGGAGAAAAAGGCCGGTACGGTATTGTCGATCCGGATCAGATATTTTGATTTTTCGAATGCGGATCGTTCGGAAACTTTGGCTGAGCCGATATGGAAGGCGGATGACCTTTTCGTATATGCCATGCGGTTATTTGAAGAAAACTGGGAAGGGGAGCCGGTGCGCCTGATCGGCCTTTCCGTAACGGGTTTTGCCATGGAGGACACAATTGGCAGACAAATTAATTTTTTCCACATGGAAGAGCCGCCGGAATTGAAAACGACTGCCATTTTGAAGGAATTGAATCATCAGCTTTCTTTCGGAGGCAAGCTTGTGCGAGCCAGTTCATTATTAAAAGAAAAGCGAGAATCCGGGTATGAAAATTGAATATGCGATTCGTGCGTACATCGGACATTTAACGACCAATGCCGGTAAAGCGCAGCGCACGGTTGCCGGTTATCATCGTGATTTGAAAGCATATCAGGCCTATCTTGGAGCGCATGGCATTGTCGATACGGATGCCATTCAGGATATGGATATTGAATCATTTTTGCGTCATAGGGCCAAAACTTATGCGGCGAATTCACTTGCCCGTTATGCGGCGAGTATTCGTTCTTTTCATCATTTTCTGGCTTTCTTTTATGATGCCAAGGATCCTTCTTTGAATATTGAGGTCCACCATGCGGATGGAAAATTACCGGTTTATGCGACCGTTGCGGAAATCAATCAATTGTTAGCATCGTTTGATGATCAGGATCCAAGGCAAGCGATGGAGCATGCGGTTTTGGAAATGCTGTATGCATGCGGGCTGCGGGTTTCGGAAGTGTGCGCCTTGACGGTAAATCGGGTTAATCTGGAAAATGGCATGCTGCGCGTGATCGGCAAAGGCAATAAAGAGCGTATTGTTCCGATTGCGCATGGTTCTTTGCGTATCTTGCGTCATTATATGTATGCGATTCGTCCGCAATTTTTGAAAGATAAGACACTTTTCTTTTTTATCAATGTTCACGGCCGCCGGTTGACGGAACGTTATGTACAGTTATTGATGCAGAAAAAACGGACGGAACTGGGAATGAAGAAGAAAATGACGCCGCATAAAATAAGGCACAGCTATGCGACGCATTTATTGCAAGGCGGGGCTGATCTGCGCAGTATTCAGGAAATTCTTGGGCATGCGAATATATCGACGACGGAAATTTATACCCATGTGGCGGATGAGCAATTACTTTCCAGTTATCAAAAATTCAATCCGATCGCTTCTTCAAAAAATCTGGATCAGCTGGAAATAACGTCGTTAAAAACGGAAAAGAAAAAGCAAAAATAAAATTGTTGGCATATGATAAAGAACAGGGGGATGATGGGAGGCCTATTTTATGAGATTATCGCGTTCTCTTTTTACT
>CAUTVM010000029.1:0-19025 GCA_963541855.1 uncultured Erysipelotrichaceae bacterium | reverse complement strand
TATTTCCACTTTATTTTTTATCGCTCTGAAGTGGAATTTAACTTTTCACTTGAGCTATTTGCTCCATCATGAAAAATACTGTAAATATCCGCCATATCAAATACATTCCACACTCTGATATCAGCCATTTTACAAGCTGAATTCAAAGCGCCCTTTAGACAGCTTAAATAACACGCCCAACACGAGAATGGCCGAGAACAGAAGAATTGTAGACATCGCCGATGCCACGCCAAAATTCCCCTTTTGAATCTGCCCATAAATAGCAATCGACATGGTCATCGTTTTACTCGTAAAAATAAAAACTGTACAACTAAGCTCCGTAATAGAGGATACCCAGCTCAAAAGCGCTCCCGGCAGAATACCGTTAAACATAATCGGCAATGTCACCCGGCCAAACGTATGCACGCCATTCGCACCAAGCGACTGTGATGCTTCCTCAACAGAAGAACTGATCTGATGCAGAATCGCCGTACTTGAACGAATCGTGTATGGCAAGCGGCGAATGACCCAGCACATGATGATCAAAAGCGCAGTTCCATTCAGATAAAACGGCGCCCCGTTAAACGACAAAATCATCGCGATACCCAAAACCGCACCCGGAACAATAAATGGAAAAACCGTCAATGTATCAGCAAGCTTTGTCAATGGCGAACGATGCCTTACATTCGCATAAGAAATGATAATGCCAATGAGCAAAATCAAGCCGATTGCCATAAGCGAATACAAATAAGTCCGCGATAGCTCCAGTCCCATCGTGCGAAATACTTTCTGATAGGAAGCCAATGAAAAGCCGGGAAGAAAAAGCATTCCGCTCGTCTTCTGAAAAGAGTTGAAAGTCACGGTACAGATCGGCAAAATGGCCAACAACGTCATGATATAAATATAGCCATAAGAGAAAAAGGCACGAACCCCATGCACCTCTTTCTGCTCAATCGGCCGAAGCGCGCTCATCTCAACTACCCGGCGATTGGCAAAATAACGCTGAACCGTAAATAAAAGTGTTGTAAACAACAAAGTAATTGTTGCAATGGCGCTTGCCATGGCCGCATCTCGTTTTACTTCACCAAGAAAAGAATTATAAATCAGCGTCCCCAGAACATTGTATCCTTCGCCGATTACCTTGGCCGCACCAAAGTCCGCAAAAGCGCGCATGAAAGAAAGCAGCGAAGTCGATAAAACCGTCGGCAGAATCAACGGCAAAATAATTTTTCTTACTTTTCCAAGACCCGTACAGCCAAGACTTTCAGCCGCCTCAACTAAAGCATAATCAACATTTTTCAAAGCCCCGGAGATATACATATACATGGTCGGCGTCGAGGCGACAACAAACGTAAACACAATGCCCCAGAATCCATAAATCCCATTCAAACTGGTATGGAACAGACGATTCAACACCTTTGTTATCGCTCCGGCTCTGCCGCCTAACAAAATCCAACTATATCCGCCCAGAAAAGGCGGCGTAATTGTCGAAACAAGCAAGAGAATATCAATTGATTTTTTCCCTTTGATTTTATAATGACGCATAATTAAGGCAAAAATCGTCCCCGTACAAATAGAAAGAATCGTACTTGTAATCGAAACTTTAAAACTGTTGATGACGGCGGAAATATAATACCTGGTAGAAAAAAACTTGATATACGCCGCAAAATTAAAACCCGTTTTTGCGGACCATATACCGCCGATCAAAAGATTCAAAAGCGGATATAAAAAGAAAAAAGCAAAAGTTACAAAACAGATCAAAGTCAGAAAATTCCATGTCCTGAACGCATGCGTACGTTTCCGGTTTTTCATCTTATATATCTCCCATGATGCTGTTGCCTTCTTCATCAAACAAATTGACAACATCCGCAGAAATATCCAGAAAAACATTTTCATTAACCGCATGCAGCGGATCATTCACATTACATGCCACAAACATATCACCAACCGGCGTTGCAATTGTATAATGCATCACCGTACCGAAGAAAATCCGCTCCTTTATAGTTCCCGAAATACCTGCTTTGCCAAAAGTAAAATCATTCGGCCGTACACACATCTTTGCCTGATCAATATGACAAGATTGGCGAATACGATCAAAGTCCCGCTGCCATTCTGCCTCCTGCAGACAGACCGTCTTTCCATTTACCTGACAGGGAATAATATTGGATTGTCCCATAAATGTCGCCACAAACAGATTCTCAGGATGGCGATAAATCCTTACCGGCGTATCTACCTGTTGAATCTGACCCTTATTCATAACCGCAATCCGATCGGAAATAGCCAAGGCTTCTTCCTGATCATGCGTTACATAAATCGTTGTAATGCCCGCCTTTTGCTGTATATGACGAATAACGCTGCGCATCTCTACGCGCAATTTTGCGTCCAGATTGGAAAGCGGCTCATCCATCAATAAGACATCCGGCTGAATCACAATTGCACGCGCCAAAGCAATACGTTGCTGCTGACCGCCGGACATATTGGACGGCATACGATCGGTCAGATTTTCAATCTGCACCATCTTTAAAATTTCATTTGTCTGCCTCGACAGATCAGGCTCTTTCACATGATGTTCCCGTAAGCCGAAAGCTACATTTTCCCGCGTTGTCATATGCGGGAAAACGGCATAATTCTGAAATACCATTCCGATATTGCGCTTATGCGGCGGCAGACAATTGATTTCCTTGTCTTTAAAACGAATCACGCCGCCCTCAATGGAATTAAAACCGGCAATCATGCGCAATAAGGTCGTCTTTCCACATCCCGAAGGTCCTAACAGCGTAAAAAATTCCCCTTCTTTTACCGTCAGGGAGAGGTCTTCAATGACTGTATTTTTATTTCCATATATCTTTTTGACATGCTCAATATGAATCGGTACGCTCATCGCCCATTCTCCTTGTCCGCTTTATTTTCAATATTTGAAAAGTGCCGATAATGACGCTTTCACAATGGTCACAATCGACACTTTTGACTTGTTACAAAATTAGGAACCGAAATTCATTTCTTCAAGCAGAGACTGGTATTTGGCAACAATCTCCTCCTTATGCTGTGCCGTCCAAGTGGAAGGGCAGTTCCAGACCACCGTTTCTGAAGTAATGCCGATATCGTTATATTCCGGAATATCCAGATCGGTACGTACCGGAATGCAACCCGGAATTTTCACTTTCTGTTCTTCCCATTCCTTTGATGTCAGCCAATCCAGATATTTTTTCGCATTATCAGGATGCGCACAGTTGGCGATAATCGCCGCTCCGCCTGTCTTTGTGATAATCCCTTCTTTCATCAGACAGATCGCAACATTTTTAGCACCATCAGCAATAATATTTACCGCACCGACATCATACGTCAGCCCGACCCAGTACTCGCCAGCCGCCACACCTTTATAGACCGCGCTGGAACTGTCAATGATTCTGCCATCCAGATTTTCCAGAAACGAGCGAACATAAGACCAGCCTTTTTCATCAATCGAATTTTCAGCAGGATTGCTGCCCATATCGACAAGCATATTTTCCAGATGATAATAAGCACTGTTGGAAGCCACGGCATCGCCAAAAGCAATATGCCCCTTTAAGCGCGGATCCAACAAGTCTTCATATCCTGTTATTTCAAACGGGCAAAGATCTTTATTATAAATGATCACCGATGTATTACCGCCCGTGATGGCAGCATAACCATCCGTCGCTCGGATCGCTTCCGGCAATTCGTCATTATGCGGCGATACATAAGGCGCAAACAAAGATGTATCTTGATCAATTTCAGCCGGACCGCCGCAGTTGTACACATCCGCCTGCGGATTTTCTTTCTCCGCGACAACGCGCGCATAGCCTTCACCACTGGCCAGAGAAATATATTCAATTTCCAACCCGAGTGCCTTTTCCGCCGCCGGCTCCAGCACATCTAAAATCGCCTGGTTGGAAGAAGTATAGACAATCAGTGAATTGTCCTCCTTTAACGCTGCACTTTCTTCAGGCTTTTTCTGCCCGCATCCACCCAGAGGAATCAGCAAAAAAAGCGATAAAACCAAATTCAATTTTTTCATACCATTTCCCTTTCTTCCTGCCTTCTGCAGCAAATAATGCATTTGAACAGACCTTGCTTCGTATTGTATTTCTATTGTTCGTTATGCATGAAATACTGTCTGTTTCGTACTTAATTCATGGAGCAGATCATAAAATCTCTTTTTTGTCGCTTCTGTCGTTGTATCCGTAAAAAGCTCATAGGTAAGCCCCTTATAGCCAATATCGACAATATACGGTGAATATCCGTTCGTATATCCGACCAAAATCGTTTTTTCACTGTCTATGGCGTCGATGTAAGAGCTGAACATCTCCTTTGGTGTAAACACCATATTCATAAATCCAAAATCAACTTTAGAGAAAACAAGCTGTTTCTCCAGCTGATCACGATTTTCCAGAAGATGCCGGCGAACGAGTTTGCCAACTTCGATTTCATGTTTTTCGCGTTCACTGATTCCCGAAGGAATCGGCCGATCATTCAGATCACGGTATTCATGTTCAATTGGCAATACTCTTTTCTCATATCCCACAGAAACAATGTGTGTCTCAACCGGCTGTTCCTTCAGTTCCACGATCTTTTTTACCAACCGCTCGCCCAGCTGTTGAACGCCTGCATAATCTTGTCTTGTACGTGTAAAGCGTGTACTGACATCACCGGCCGCGCCTTGAAAAAACGTAAAAAATTCCGCAGGATATTGCTCTTTCAGCCTCCGCAGCACATAGCCGGGATATTCCGCGCTGAAATATGGTGTGTCGCCGGACAAAATCGTCGGATGACAATTGTAAATGACCGCCATGCCAAGTGGATGATCTCCATCATAGAAACGCACAAGATCCAGAAAGATGTTTTTTATGCTGTGCCCCGATATACGGCTATGACCGACTTCATCAAAATAAACATGCTGGCGTGACAGACGCAGATCGCATGTCTGAAACACGAGCTCTTTACAACCCGCCAGAATCTGTCTTTTTAATTGCGCGTAATAAGTTTTATCCTCCGCTGAGCCGGCAAAATGATCATGCGTACAGCTGATCTGGATCGTTACCTGACTGCCGGTTTCTTTACAATATTGGTCTGTCAATTCCTCTTCCAGTGCACAAGGTGTTCCCAGATTATCCAACGATACGAGAAACAGCGTCTTTGCTTCATCTTTAATTCCGAGAATACGCGCATAAAGATCATCATGTACTTCCGTAATCTTGACATTCACCTGTTGCATAAATCCCGCCGCCTCCACCGGCTGTTCGGGATTGACGCATACCTGTTTGAACCCTATCTGCATGATCGCCTCTTTCTATCCGAATGATGCATCAACTGAAATCACTTTTCATGATAGCCGTGCCATTTTCTGCCCATTTCATTGAGCCGCTTCACTTCCTCTTCCGGAAGAGAATTGTCAATATGAGGAAACATCAAATGACGAATGAATTCTGTTTTTAAAAGATTTTCCAGTGAATTGATCTTCGCAAATGCCGTTAACGGATCCTTTGCATAAGAAACAACCCCATGATTCTCCAGAAATACTGTATCATAATCCATCACATATTCCGATAGATTTCCCAGTATTTCTTTTGTGCCCGGCGTTCCATATCGACAACACGGTACTTTTCCAAACTGCATAATGCCTTCGGTTGCACATTTAGATTCATACGTCTCGCCAGCCAATGCCCAGGCAGTGGAAAATGGAGCATGGCAGTGAACAACAGCCTGAACATCCGGACGCATTTTATAGATCTCCGTATGTAATATATATTCAGATGTCTTTTTTAAATCACCCTCCAGTTGCTTTCCGTCCATGTCGATGCAGATGATTTTGCCTTCCGTTAAAGTCTCTTTATTTTGTGTTGTGGGCGTCATAAAAATTCTCTGTCCATCGCGGTAGGAAATATTGCCTTCAAAGGTGCCGACATAACCTCTTTGTGACAGCATATGTGAAACTTCCACAACTGCGGCCTTATATTCAAAATCCATCATAGTCCTTCTCCGATCATAGCTTATAAAAACGATTGCCAATATTTTCTTCAAGTAAGGAAAGTAACGTATTATAGTCTCGTTGTGTCATAATGGAACGCTTTGGAATAATGACTGCATCCCGCGCATTCACACCGATTAAAAAATAATTTTCTAATTCTTTTACACGGGCAACGTCTTCCCATCCATTATGTCCGTTTTCTTCCGTTGAGCGATTTTTAAAAGTTAATCCATTATTATCCACCGTGATCCGCCTTTTCAGATTGATCCCGGATTTATATTTCACTTTGTAGTTGCAGATTGCAATCTGCATGGATATCCATGTGGCGCCGACAATAACCGTCACAAGTAAAAAGCATGTATACATGGTTGGGCTTATATTTTGAAAAACATGTGTTACTGTCAGCAATAAGCATATTGCACAAAATAACCACGTTATGCCGATAGCATACCGTTTCCATTTTTGTATACCAAAAGTCATTGCTGCAATTGTTTCTGCATAATCCTGCGGTTCAATTTTAAAATCAATTATTACCTTCTTATCGTCGGACATGATTTCTCCTTTAACTATAATCTCAAATTCTTTATAGCTCATGGGAAAAGGTGGAATAAAACACACCGCTTATCAAAGCAGTGTGTTTTATTCATCGTACAAAAAATCAAGCAGTAACAATCTCTTCGCCATAATGTGCTTGCTTTTCAAGCGCATCATGAATCTTATCCATGTTCTTCCGAAGAACAACATACAATACTGCATAAATCAAAACTTCAACCAGTAAACCGATCCACCCGAACTGATAAGCCACCTGGAATAAAATATAAGCAATCGGCTGGCCAATAATAATTAAAGACGTTACCATCATCGTTCCGTTTACTTCGCCGCCTGCTTCCACAACAACCTGATGGAAAGTCGGACCGCAAGCGGTGCAGCAATATAAGAAAATAACTGAGATAATTGTTCCGCCGATGACAGATTTAAGTACATTACCATTTGCCATGGCAACCATCGGCTGAATGCAGTATGGAAGTGCAACTAAGTCAACAACCGGTAATGTCTGATTACCTGGCAAAACAAATGACAGAAACAGGCAAAGCGGCATACAAATCAAACCGGAAATCAAAGTTGCTGTTTCGCCATAACCAGTCGCATCATTCACCGCTAAATACCATTCTCCCTTATATCCCTTTGTTCTCTTCTTGGATGCTTCTGTCATAGCTGAGAAAGCACCTGAGAAAATAGAAGATATACGTGGGAAAACAGACATGACGGCAGAAGTCGCAATCCCACATGTAAAGATTTCGCCCCAAGCTGCAAGTTCACCAAGGCGTGTAACGTTTCCAATAAAACCTATAATCAAACCGAGTAAGAGCCCCAGCGTCATTGGTTCGCCCACAAATCCCAGTTTTGCCTTCAAAGCTGCCGGATCCGCTTTGACCTTGTAAAGCCCCATTTTATTCATAAGCCAATTCAGCGGAATGGCAAAGACAGCAATCGTTGCGGTATGAAGAGAAGCGATTGAACAGCCGGGATATTTATAATAAGTTGACCAGCGCTTGGCAATTACTTCCGTAATCAGAAGTGTATATAGTTGTTGCATAATCATGACGGCAACTGCAAATATCATGTTACCGGTCAACACATAAATCATGGACCCCCAGCACATATAGGAATAGTTATTCCAAAGATCACCTGCCTGGAAGATATTTGTAAAATGCGTAAGAAATAAAACAATCTGCAGGAAAATAGCAATGGCAATAAAAATCATTCCTGCGGTTGAAGAATACGCAACCACAGAAGTGTTTGGCCACCCTAAGTCATAAACCGGCAAATTAACACCTGTTGCGGTAATCATGCGACTGATGACCGGTGTAATGACAGAGGAATAGGCATTGATCACCAATGAGAAACCTTCCAGTCCGACACCGGCAGATAATGCGGACATAAATGACTTCTTCCTCACAACGCCGAAAGCACGGTTGATGATGTACATGATAACAGGTACAAATACGGCTGCCGGGAAAGTGTCAAAGAAAGCCTTTAAAGCGCTAAAAAAACCATTCATTTTAATCACCCCTTTCTTTTATCAATACGATATTGGTTTTTTTACATTAGAAATTACAAACCTTGTTTTTTAAGAACTTCTAATACCTGCTCTTTAAATTCATCCGAACCGCGGCCTGTAATCAGGCCAATTGCAGGGATGGCCGGAACGCCATTGGTTTCACTTTCATCAATCGGAGAAGCATAGGCAATGAAGTTATACTTCTTACGCATCAGAAAAGTCGACATCTCGCTTGGGTTTGATTCTTCTGCGTTGACTTCATACCCCTCCTCTTCAAGCATTTCTGTGATCTGGTTGGCGATCATGGAAGATGTAACAATTCCTGATCCACATACTGTTAAAACATTTACTGTAGCCATAACGATATTCTCCTTTCGGCTTTATTCCATTGTTTCTAGAAATCATTTTTCTTAGTCCATTAAGTCCAGCTCAGTCAATGCGAAGAACCGGTTCTAATACTTCATAAATTTCATCTGCGTTTCCAGCTTCTTTAATCCGTATCAGTAAAGCATCATCCTGAACAATTTTGACAATATTTTGAAGTGTTTTCAGTTGATTTTTTGGCTCGATGATGGCAAGCATAAATAATACCTGCGGATGTAAAAGAATCTCAGGAGAGCCCATCTGTCTAAATTCAACCGGATGTTCCAGAACAGCAATTCCCATCGCTTCTTCATTAACATGTTCAGAAAAAGTATGTGGGATAGCAATATCAAACGCATTTGCCGGCAATGCTGTTGGATAATCTTTTTCACGCTTCACAATCGCATCCGGATAGCTTTGTTTACCGATTCCCGCATCCACAAAAACTTTCGCAAAATTCCGCTCAACTTCCTCTGAAGTATCTCCTTGCAGACCAACTTTAATCAATTCTTTCCGTAAAAGCATAGCTACCTTCTTTCATTTGTTTATACATATATCAGTGCTTACTTTTATGTTAAAAAATAAATTTCCGTTCTAAACTTTTATATCTTGCAAAATTCCTATTACATATGTCCTTCTTTTATTATTGCTTTGCAAAAACTTGTGTCAACTGATTTTCATGCACTTTTTATGTCTATATCGAAATAATGGCTTATTTATCGCATTATTTTGCAATAAATTTATTTTGGCCTTTCTTATAATTGAATAAAATATCCAAAACAGGACGTCCTTTCAGCCCTCCATTCCAGCATATTTTCTTCTTATTCCGGAAGCGAAAGACACCATTATTGCAAATGGTCTTTTTCTTTCAAAGCCTTCAATGCCTGACGAATCAAAATATTAAACTGATCCGCATTCCAAGCTGCACGGCCGACAAACAATCCGTCAATAGATGGCTGCGTGATGAATGAGTTACAGTTTTTCAGATTCACGCTTCCCCCATACAACACGGGAATCTGCAATCCTTCTTCCCCGAATATTTCATGCAGGCATGCTTTAATTGTTTCATGCATTTTTTCTGCATAACCTGCTTCCGCCGGTTTACCATTCACTCCGATCGACCATACCGGTTCATAGGCGACCAAAATTTTGCTCGTATTTGCTGACGTTACGCCATGAAAACCGATCTGCAATTGTTCTCTTAATATTTCTTTGCTGATACCATATTCTTTTTGAATTTCCGTTTCTCCAACACAAAGCAAAGTCGTAAAGCCATGTGCAAGTGACGAAATCACTTTTTTATTTTCCACGTAATCCGTCTCATTAAAAACATGTCTTCTTTCAGAATGACCGATCATTACCAGATCAATGCCGATCTCTTTTAACATAATTGGTGAAATTTCACCGGTAAACTGTCCTTGTTCCTCCCAACACATATTCTGTGCGCCGATCCATATGTCTTGTTGCTTTATTGCTTTTACGGAAGAAGGCAAAGAAGTATAAGACGGAATGATGAATAGGCTGAGCTCTTCTCGACTAAGATCTGCTGTCTTATGTTGCAACTCCTGCAAATATGAAATGGTTTCTGCTATATTTTTATACATTTTCAGATTACTGCCAAAATATACTTTATTCATGATTCACTTCCTTTTCATTTAGCTTGTTCTGTTATATTTTCCTCATTGCTTTTCAACATAGCCCCAACGAGCAATCGCATTTTCAAGTTCAATATGCCCTTTGGCAGCTTCCAGAAAATCACGTCCTGTGCAGGCGATATCAATAGCGTCACGCATCGCTTTTGCCCCTGCTGTGGCTCCCATGGTATGCCCTTGAATAGAACCGCCTGCTGCTAAAACAATATCTTTACCTGCTTCTTTTATATACGTTTCTACAATACCCGGATGAACACCTCCGCCAATAGAAGGCATTGAAGCTTGAATTCCATTTAAAGGTAAAACAAGCTGTTCGATTGTCTGCATGTATTTTTGTTTCCGTAAAGGATATCCGCCATATGGCGTATTCAGCATCACGATATCAGCACCGGCAAGACGAGCCAGCTTGCCGACAGCTAAAGGTGTTGCCATACCATTCATTGTCCCTTCGGTATACATTCCTGCACCTGCCGAATGACCTAGAATAGGCAGACATGTATTCTCGGCAATATACTTCAATGTACTATATCCCAATATCGCAAAATTGACCATCAGGCCATCCGCACCGGCATCTTCGATTCGATGAATACCATCCAGCAAATCATCTACACCTCTTGTAACATTGGCAAAATAATACGTCCGATGTCCCGTTTCTTCATAAACATGTCTCGCCGCTTCTTTATAAGCTGCTGTTCTTTTTTCTGTTGGATTATATTGAGGATTGCCAAAAAGTTCGTCATCTTTAATGAGATCAACGCCTCCTTTAGCGACTTGGTAAAAAATTTCCGCACCTTGCTCAGGGCTTGTACCGGTACATGGTTTGATCATATTTAAAAGCAATGGTCTTTCATAAATATTAAATTTTTTACGTATCCCTTCTATGCCAAAACGAGGGCCGGCAAACTTTTTCATAAATTGTTCAGGAAATTCAATATCCATCAGTTTTACCTGAGCAGATGTCGAAGCATCATTCCCAAGTAATGCCGTCAGCATTAAAGGAAAATCACTCCCGAAATTTGCTGCCGGATAAGCAATCTGCATAATATAGCAAATTGTTTCTCCATCAATCTGTGTCATAAGCTCCATAGCCGGAATTTCAAAAATATTTACAACTTTCCCCATATATTTTTCTCGGATTTCATCTGTAATTCCGGGAATCGGAACCCATGTTCCAATCGTCTGCCCAATGGCTAACGATTCTGCCTTCTTAATTACATCCACTTCCTTCGGAAGCTTGATAAAGTATGTGGCCACTACATATTCTTGTGCATGTATCATTTCCGGTAAAGAATGTAATACTGTATCCATTTTTTCTCCTCTCCTGCAGCTTATCTCTGGTTTTCAACAATAGCGATCAGATCCCTTAGTTCATAAATTCGATAATCAAAATCCTCTGTATAACCAAATCCATATGAAGCAAAAGCAAACTTAACGCCAGCGGATCGTGAGGCATTACCATCCATCTGCGTATCGCCGACATATAACGGATTACAAAGATGATGACGATTTTTCATCAATAGTATATTTTTATCTTTCGTTAGATTTGTATCGCCATTGCATACGTAATCCGTAACATAATCGCCCGTTTTACTGCCATGCAAGAAAGCCTCAATATAACCAACTACTGAGTTACTAACAATCATAAGTGGAATGTGTTTTGACAATACTGCAAAAGTTTCTTGAATTCCCGGGTACAAAACAGGAAGCGTATCGTAAACACACTGCGCCTGCACACGTGTAAGTTCCGGAATGACGGCATTTATGTCTGCAGAAGAAACGTCATCCGATACTGAGTGACGTATTACATATGAAAGTTCATTGCCAAAAAGCGGACTCATTTTTTCAACAGTAAGTTGTTCATTAATACCATGTGCATGTAAAACTTCTGTCCATGCAGTTGCTAAAATTTGGCGCGCATCCCAGAGCGTTCCGTCCAGATCAAACATCACCCCATCAATTGCGGTCACTTTACATTTCCTTCTTTTATATTGCTTACGAGCGTTTTTTCTTCATCATATTTATGATAAGCGTCAACCTTCACCTGACTGCGGCAACCGGGCACAAACTCATTCGTCAAAAAGGCAGCAACCATTTCTTCCCTGATTTTACTTCCAGTGGTAAATGCACCCATGGTAATAATGTTTGCATCATTAGAAAGCCTTGCCCGCTGCGCTGAATAAACATCTGAAACTAACGCTGCATAAGCACCCGTCACTTTATTTGCTGCAATAGACATGCCGATTCCGGTTCCGCACAATAAAATTCCTCTATCATATTCTTTTCTGGCAACGGCCTCTGCAAGCCGTATGGCAACATGCGCATATATTGGATCTTCACTTCCAAAATCAACAATTTCTCCATACCCTTTTTTTTGAATAAATTCAATGATCGCTTGTTTTTCGATTTCCGCATTTGGATCACATCCGATAGCAATTTTCATAATTTTCTCCTATTTTTTTGTCTAAAAATTAAGCATACTGACTGCATCCCGCGCATTCAACTCGCCAATTGATATAAAACCATTAAATCCCCTAACCTCACCCTCATTTTGCAACTCATATCCGGTTATACACATTTACAATGACCATACACTTATGCACGATCCGGGCCTTACAATGCTTGAGGAATCGAACCCCATGTCTGCCCACGACACATTACCGATTAATGCAACTTCGGCAGTTGCCGCCTGATATGCACACTTGCAAAACTACCTTCTTTTCATGCCTCCATCAAATCTGTCTTCCAATTTGTTTCTTGAAGCATATTATCCAGATCTCTGGCCTCTTTCGCCATGCAATCTACCCGATGCTGCATATCCTTAACGCTCAAAGCCGCTTTGATTTTAATTTCCGTTCCGCGTGCCCGCTCCGTATTCTGCCCGGCCGAGTATACTAAATCCCTATATGCGGAAAGTTTCAGTAACAAAGCATCTTTTTTAGCAATAATCTGGGTCAACGTCATGCCCTTTATTTTCGTATGACAATTTGTCCGGTTGATCTGCGCCATCCGCTTTTCCAGAAACTCGATCGCCTCATCCAGCTCCTTCAAAAGCTGCAATGGATCTTCAACCGGTTCTTCTCCATCCTGAACTAAAATACAATTATTCAATCGCCGCCGAAGCTCATCAATTCGCTTATTCAGATCTGCTCTTTCCTGTAATGCCTCTGCCAATTTCATGATGTTTATCCTTTCCGATCCGCGATCTTATTTATTGCTCTCTTTAAATTCCCATGCCAAGCAAGCCGAATATAATCAATGCCTGTCCAAGTAAATAAGTTTCCATAATGCCTGTTTCCTTACCACATTTCCACAACCGATTACTGATCAAAGAATCACTCAGAATAAATATAAGAGAACCCACCCATACCATGCATGCATAATAAGAATTTAAAGAGCAGGCCAATCGACATGCCATATAACTCATCGCCGCCAGAAATATACCATATATGGAACCGGCAGTTCGCAACAGTTTCTTTTCTTTGCGCAGAAGATAAGGCTGTATCAGCACCATGCCCAGATAAAATAGGCGTGCCAAAAAAATCAAGCCGCCGGAAGAAGGCTGTATATGATGCACAAATTCCGCTATATATGCACAATGCCCCAAACCGAAGAATACCATGCCGATAACCGTTTTGCGCGCATCATTCCCGATCAGAAAATAATCGCCGACTGCATCCAGCAATAACGCAATGATGATCCAAACCGAAGGTGACGATGCCGATAAAAAATAAAAGACCGCCAAAACCGGCATGATAAACGGTTTTAAAATGCGCAAACGATTCCTTTCCGCACACACACAATCCACTACACTTATTCCCATAAACAGGGCAAAAAAAGCCCATCGCAGATTCGACATGATTTCTCTCCCTTTAAAAAAACAGAAGATGCGCCCGACACCTTCCGTTTCATAAACATGATTTCTTCTTAAGCGATAACCTTTTGTGCACGAAGAACTTCTTCAATTGTTTTAATCGCAACATCCTCATCATCACCGTCGCAGGAAACCATGATTTCAGACTGCGTCGGAATTCCCAGAGACATAACCCCCATAATGGACTTCATGTTTACAGTGCGTCCTTTGTAAGCAACCTTTACTTCACTCTTAAACTTGCTTGCTGCATTTACAGCAACTGTCGCCGGACGCGCATGCAGACCGACCGGATCAATCACAGTTACGGAAATCTGCTTCATATATACTTTATCCTCCTCAAACGCTATATTCGCATTTTACTTCAACAAGGAGCTATTTACAAGCGGTTACATCCTCATAATTCCGAAAAATGCCACTCATCCCAATTCCCTTTTCCCGCTCAAAATTACATCTCATGGCGATTCATTTCCGCTAATTCCGCTTTCGCCGCAAGAATAATGGACGCATCCTGTAAAACATCCAATACCGTATATGCCATTACCCGACTTCCCAGAAGAACAACCTCTTTAGCTCTTTCGGAATGAACGAGCTCAAGATAATCCAATGTATGCAGCGATACCCTGTGCGAAAGGCATAATGAAGGATAAGGCATAATTCCCGGAACTTTACGAATCAGATTGCCAAAATCCTCACCGCCCGAATCATCTACCATACCGGGCAAAATCTCTTCACCAAGCAAAGCAAAATTTTTACGTAAAACAGTCTCCAGCGTATGATAGCAGACGCGGCCATAATAGGGGGCTCTTTCTTCCATTTCAACCGAACATCCCGAAGCTAATGCACCGGCTTGAACGCAGTTTTTGATCTGTGGAATAACCCGATCCAGATCCGTTTTTTTAAAACATCTGGCCGTAATGAATACCTCGGCATAATCAGGAATTATTCCGGTTGTATCCGGCAGATTTTGAATCTGCGCAAAAACCTGCATATCATCCATCAGACGATAACGCAGACAGCCGATCGCCGTATAACAGATCACCGCCGCATCTTGCGCATTGATGCCTTGTTCCCGATGATTGCCGGCATGTGCCCTGCGCCCATGATATGTCGCCCTGATCTTGAAAATAGATTTGCAGCGCCCGGCAATTTTAGAAGTTCCCGACGTCGGATGAAGAAGAATCATGAAATCCGTATCTTTAAATACCCCCGCATTCTGCAAAATAATCTTTCCGCCGCCATTCTCTTCGGCAGGCGTTCCAACAATGCGAAGTGTCCCGGGTATCTTTTCCTCTTTCATCAATTTTAACAATGACACCGCCGCCCCGACCCCTGTCGAGGCAATGATGTTGTGCCCGCACGCATGTGCCACCATATTTTCTTTACCATTTACCCGCCCAAGATCCAACGCGTCATATTCAGCAAGAATATCCACATGCGGTTCTTTGATGCCGCTAGGACAGGCACTTGCGATAAAAGCAGTATCCAGACCGCCCACACCTAAAGACACCTGTTCAAAACCATGCGCTTTCAGAAACTCTGTCAACGCATGACTCGACTTATATTCTCGAAAACCTATCTCTGGATTTTCATATAAATATAATGCAAGCGTCCAGAGTGACTCATGTAATTCCGCCGTATATTGCGCAAGCTTTTCTTTACCATTCATTTCAGACCTACTTTAAAATGCCAAAAAAAGCGGCAATCATCGAAAAAATGAGAATCCCGAATATGACCTTGTTATAATTCGCACCCTTTTTCGTAAAATAACGATAGATCAGCATAATGGCCGATAAGGGCAGAATACCCTTTAAAATGGAATCCAGAATATCCTGCAAAATGATTGGACTCGTATTATGTAATGTCCATTCCAAAGGTGTTGAAATTTTTACATAGGCACTGCTCAAGGCTCCCATCATACTCAGGCCCAATATACCGGCACCCGTGATGATATGTTGTATGACGCCGGACTTCATCAGCTTCATGATTGAGGTGCGGCCAAGACGATAACCAAAATTCATAGCGGACAACCCGATAAAATAACAGATCACCGGAATCAAAAACGGAATAAATGCACCTATTGTATTTCCTTCAAGCGCAAATGTACACGCAATGCCTAGAAAAATCGGTTTTAGCGTTCCGTGAATCAAAGTGTCGCCAATACCGGCAATCGGACCCATCAATGCCGTTTTGATACTGGTGATCACTTCGGCAGCCAATGGCGCTCCTGCCGCTTTCTCTTCCTCCATCGAAAGCGTAATACCATGTATGATAGAGCCGGTGATGCCCTCCGAATTATAAAACTCCATGTTCCGAACCAGAGATTCCTTAAATGCCGCGTCATCATTTGCATAAATCTTCCGCAAGGCCGGAGCCAGCGCATTGCAAAAAGCCAGACCTTGAAGACGGTCATAGGAATTACTCAACTCCGTCGTCAGCCACCAGCGAAAGAATGTATACCGAATATCTTTGGCTCCCAATTTCGCCGTTGTCATACTCTCTTCATTTATTTTCCGCTCGCTCATGATTTCATTTCCTCCCGTAAGCGATCCAGCTGCTTTTGCCGATCTATTAAAGACCATGTCACTAAAAGTGCCGCACATGTTCCAAATACTGCCGCCGCCATTGTGCCGATACCCAGATAGGAAACGGCAAAGAAGCCAATGAAAAAATATGGAAGTAATTTGGGCTTTCCGATGGTCACGATGATAATGGCAAAGCCCATCGCCGGCAAAATACCGCCGGCAATTGCAAATCCCGTAATCACCCAGCTTGGCAGAAAGGTGAGAAAAGCAGATACGATTCCCGTACCCAGTAATGTCAATAAAAATACAGGCACAAAGCGAATCACGATCGTCATGCATTCCGGATAAAGAAATGCCGCTTTCCATAATCCGCGCTGATCACCGGCAGCGGCCGCCTGATCGCCAAAATGAACCCAGATGGAATTTGTCGTCCGCCGTATCTGGTCAAGGAAAGTGCCCAAAACTGCAAAGGGAACCGCAATGCCGACCGCCGCTTCCACATCAAGTCCGGTTTTCAAAGCAATCGGAATGGCAATCGTCGCCGCCAAAACCGAATCGGCCGGAACATTGCCTCCCGTAAAAATGATTCCCAGATAAACAAGCTGAATGGATGCACCGATCATCAGACCTTTTGCTACATCGCCAAAATAAAGACCAAACAAAAAACCGATAAAAATACCCGACCCCAAAGCCGAAGCAAGCGTATAGCCCACTCGATTTGTTCCTGCAAAATAAAGCAGCCCGGCTAAAATTGCCAATGTAATATCCATATGTCCTCCTATTGATCATTTAAATCAAATGCATATTTTTCTAAAATTCTGGCCATTTCGACAGGTGATTCTTCCGGCGTCTGCTGTAAATAGACATGTACGCCTTGATCCATCATCATTTTCAAGCGCCTTGCGTCCCGATCATCCATCGTAATGGCTCCGCAAACAACTTTGCGCTCCGGTGTGCTTCCTAAGCCGCCAATCTGTACTTCCGTAATCCGGAAACCCTCTTGAAAAGCTCTCCATACAGTTTCCACATCTTTAAACAGCACGAGTATTTTTCCACTTCCAAGCTGATTTTCCGCATACTTTTCGACAGCCTGTTCCACGGTAAATACGTTCACCTTTGCCCCCGGAGGCGCCGCCATTTCATAAATTTCTTTCATAAAATCATCCTGCGCAAGGTGATCATCAACGATCACAATCCGATCCGCTAAAGCCTGTGCGAACCACTTTGTTATGACCTGCCCGTGAATCAAACGAAAATCAATTCGTACAAGTTTTATCTGCCCCATTTTTTTCTTCTCCTTTCATCAACTGCATTTCCTTTAATCGTTTCCCGACATCAAAGCCGCTAGAGCTAAGCGCCTTTAGAGCCGCCGCCGTCAATTGTTCAAAGGGAACATAATCTCTTCTGATCATCACTTCCAGCAGCATGGCCAGATTCAAGCCACTGACAATTTGAAACTTTCGCACGCTTAAAAGTGAAGCTGCCATATTACAGGGTGTTCCACCAAAAAGATCAACCATACAAAATACATTTTTATCCTTTGCCTCTTCCAGCACACACTCAATCTTCTGTCGATAGACAATCGGATCCATCCCCTTTGGCAAGGAGACGCTTTGCACATCCTTCATTTCTCCGACAATCATGGAAGCGGAATTTATGATTTCCTGTCCGAAACATCCATGCGTACAAATCAGGATCAATGTTTCAGACATTTTTTTTCTCTCGAACGGCATGACCGCCAAACCCATTCCTGAGCGCTGCGACAACTTTATCGGAAAAGCAATCTTCCTTTTGCGAGGCATGACGAACCATCAATGACAAGGCAATGATCGGCACCGGAACTTCTTCCTCCAATGCCGTCTGCACCATCCATGACGCCTCCCCGCTGGCATCTACAATTCCACATATATCGGCAAGATCAGGATGCTTGGAAAACTGCTCTTTTACCAAATCCATCAGCCAGCCGCGAATAACAGATCCGTGGCTCCAGTTTTCCGCAACCTTCTCAAAATCATAATGAAATTCACTTTGTTTCAATACATGAAAACCTTCTCCGATTGCCTGCATCATGCCATATTCAATTCCGTTATGTACCATCTTCATGAAATGTCCGGCGCCGCTTTTCCCCGCATATATGTACCCATGATCAACTGCCGCATCCATAAACACCGGCCTCATGTATGCACATGGTTCTTCCTCACCGCCAGCCATTAAGCATGCGCCATGGCGAGCACCCTCAATGCCGCCGGAAGTGCCTAAATCAATAAAGAACTCTCCTGCCTGCCGACACATCTGCGCATGTGCAATACTGTCTTTATAATTGGAATTACCGCCGTCAATCAGAATGTCCCCGGCCTTTAAAAGCGGAATCAAATTCAGAATGGTTTCATTTGTTGCCGAACCGCACGGCACCATCAGCCAGATCACTTTTCTTTCCGATAAATTGGAAACAAGCGCTTCAAGCGTATCAAAAACCGTAAATCCTCTATCCATGGCTTCTTGACGCGAAGCGGGCGCAATATCAAAGCAAATAATTTCATGCCCATGATCGCGCAGATTTTCTGCAATATTTTTCCCCATTTTCCCCAAT
>CAUTVM010000028.1:0-19237 GCA_963541855.1 uncultured Erysipelotrichaceae bacterium | reverse complement strand
ATTTCCACTTTATTTTTTATCGCTCTGAAGTGGAATTTAACTTTTCACTTGAGCGGAATTGAACAGAATGCTAAAATCGAAAGCGCATATGAGCGTGAATCGGGTGCGAGACAAGAGAATCATAACGGCAAATTCAAGGCGGCGTTTCAGCTTCAAATGGATACCGCAGGGTATTGATTATCCGATTTACTGGAGTTTGATCTGGCTGTCGCTTTTTGGCTTGTTGATGATTGCCAGCGCTTCCATGGGATTAGCGATAGGGCAGACAACGACGCTGGCCAAGATCGTCATCAAGCAGGTCGTCTTTTTGATCTTGGGCTACTTTTCCATGACCTATCTGACGAATCGCTTCCGCTTTCGTTTTTTAGACAGTACCTTATTTTTATGGACGGCGATCGGCTTGTTTATTTCCCTGATGATGTGTCTTTCTTTTAGGGATGCAGGCGGGGCGCATGCCTGGATTCGTATTTCTCTTCTTGGACAGGAGATTACCATTCAGCCTTCCGAATTTATCAAGATATTCACACCGATGGTTGTGGCGGCATATTGCGGCAGTGCAAATGAGCGCGAATTACAGCGAAAGGCGGAATCCGATCGTCGCGGTGTGGACTATTGGAAGCGTCCGGTCATGATTCTGGGCATTTATTTTTTCATGATTCTCGGTCCGCAATCTGATCTTGGCTCAGCGGCCGTTATCGCCATGATCTCCATGGCCTGTTTTCTGATCCCGCATAATCCGCATCTTCGCTTTTTTCAACACTTCGTCATCTTTCTGCTCGTGCTTGGAATTGTCGGAACGGCGGCCATTTTGACGCCTTATGGAATGGGCTTGATTCAATCGCTTCCGCTGAAAGCCTATCAGAAGAATCGTTTCATTTCCGCGGTTAATCCGTTTGCCGATCCCTATGGAACAGGATATCAGTTGATCAACGGTTTGATTTCCATGGCCAGCGGCGGCTGGAGCGGTCTTGGCTTTGGCAACAGCGTCAGAAAATATACACAGTTTCCGGCCGCCAATACGGATTTTATTTTGGCAATCGTTGTGGAAGAGCTGGGAATCGTCGGCTTTTTGCTGATATTTATTCCCTATATCATTATTATATGCCGCCTGTTTTACTTTGCCATGCGCATCAAAAATGAGAAGGCACAGATTCTTCTGGTCGGTACGGCGATGTATCTGGCGGTGCATTGCCTGTTTAACATCGGCGGGGTAACCGGTCTTGTTCCTTTGACAGGCGTACCGCTTTTGATGATTTCATCCGGCGGCAGTTCGTCATTGGCCTTTATGGCATCCATCGGCGTCGCCCAGTCCGTCATTGCTCAATATCGGCGGGGGGCCATTCAATGAGAATCGTTGCCGGAACCTTTCGTTCACGATATATAGAAGCCCCAAGCGGCCATATGACGCGGCCCACGCTGGATAAAGTACGGGAGGCTGTTTTTTCCGCTCTGGGCGGTTTCTTTAGCGGCGGCCGTATATTGGATCTTTATGCAGGCAGCGGTGCGATTGGCTTGGAAGCACTTTCGCGAGGGATGGAGCAGGCCGTATTTTGTGAAAAAAACCGGTCAGCGGCAGCCGTTTTAAAAAGCAACATCCGCTCTTTGCATGTCGAAGAGCGAACACAGGTATATCCGATGGCGGCCATACAGGCATTAGAGAAGATGCATGGCAAGGGCGAATGTTTTGATCTGGTTTATCTGGATCCGCCTTATCAATGGCAGGAGAATGGGAAAATCATGCTGTATCTGGAAAAATGGCATCTGCTTGCAAAAGATGCGCGCGTCGTTCTGGAAGCGGCAAAAGAAGACAAGTATGAAGCGTGTTATGGACATCTTGTTTTATATAAAGAAGCAAGCTACGGTATAACGCGTATACGGTATTATCAAAGGGAGGAAAGCATATGAAAGCCTGTTATCCGGGAACATTTGATCCGATTACCAATGGACATCTGGATATTATCGAGCGCTCGGCACGCGTGTTCGATGAAGTCGACGTCCTGATTATGACAAACCCGCGCAAGATCAATATATTTAGTGAAGCTGAACGGAAAGAGATGATTGAAAAAAGTCTGGCGCCGTTATCCGGCTGCAAGAATGTGCATGTACGGATCGGCGAAGGGCTGACCGTTGATTTTGCGCGAAAGATCGGGGCGTCGGCAATTGTCCGCGGCATTCGGGCGGTCAGCGATTATGAATATGAGCTGCAGCAGGCCACGGCCAACCAGATGCTGGATGATACAATCGAAACGCTGTTCTTTATCGCCCGGCCTGTCTATTCCTTTTTGAGTTCTTCCGTCGTGCGGGAAATCGCGGCCAATGGAGGTTCCATTGAGAGCATGGTTCCATCCGCCATTTGTCAGATGGTCAAGCGGAAACTGGAAAAGCGCTGAAAAAGAGACCGGGGAGTCACGGTTAAACCGGCTCTTTTTTTATTTTATTTTGATTTTGTTTTTTAGCACTTTCGTGTTGACAGTGCTAAAACGTGGTGGTATAGTGTCCTAGCAATCCGATAGGAGGAATGCTAAACGGAGGTGAAAGATGCTGACGCCAAGGCGTATGGAAATCTTCAAGGCCATTGTGGACGAATATATCCGTACGGCAGAGCCGGTCGGTTCTTCAGCATTGCGAAAAAAGTATCGGCTTCCTTATTCTTCCGCAACGATCCGCAATGAGATGCAGGAACTGGAAGAGATGGGCTTTCTGGAAAAAACCCATACATCTTCCGGACGGATTCCAAGCACGCAGGGATATAAGTTCTATGTTGAAAACCTGCTGGCGGACAACGTGGTGGATCACAAGATGAAGCTGGCGATCCGGAATGCGTTTGATGTTTCCAATATGAATATTGAGGATGCGGTACATCAATGCTGCCGGATTTTATCGGAAATGACCAACATGACGACCGGCGCGATCGGACCGGATGCCAACACCCAGATTTTGGAGCATATCAAGATATTTCCGCTGGATGCACGCAATGTGGTGACGGTATTGATTACCAATATGGGACATACGGAGACGAAGAATTTTCACTTTGATGAAGATATTTCCATGAGAGATATTGAAAACTGCATGGATATATTCAATGATCGCCTGCGTGGCGTACCGGTCATCGACCTGGCGGCCAGAATGGAAGAAATCAGGCCGGAGCTCAGCAGCATCGTGCAGAAACATGATCTTCTGTTTGCAGCTTTTGTAAAGGCGTTTATCAAGTTTGCCAGCGAAAGTGTCTACTTCTCCGGAAAGGACAAGCTTTTGTATCAGCCGGAGTTTGAGGATATTTCCAAATTGAAAGCTTTGATGAAACAAATGGACGATCCTCATACGTGGCGGGCGATGGATGCGGATACCACCGCCTTAAGCGTCACGACGTCCACAGGAGCTCGCTTGACATGGATGAATGATATGGCGGTTGTCCGCAGTACCTTTCATATCAACCGGGATGAAGCCGGACAGTTAATGGTCGTGGGGCCCAGCCGCATGAACTATGACCGCATTGTCGCCATGTTGGAATATGTATCCGGATTGATTGAAAAGCTATATAGCGCAGGAGGCGATGAGTAAGCAAATGGAATCGAAAAAGAAAATAGATGAAGCTTCAAATGCGGCTGCAGAAAAGTCTGCGCAAACGGCCGTCGTAAAAGAGGCGGCTAAGGTTGAAGAAAAAAAACAGGAAGAGCCCAACGTGCCCTTGGAAGAGAAAAAGCCGGAAGATAAAGAAAAGCTGGCGGCGTTAGAGGTCAGGATTGCAGATTTAGAAGCGCAAATTGAGGAATGGAAGAATGCATATGCCAAGGCGTATGCCGATACGGAAAATGCGCGCAAGCGTCTCAACAAGGAATTTGAGCAGCATATGAAGTATCATATTCAGGATTTTGCTCTGGAAATTCTGCCGGTTATCGACAATTGCGAACGCGCTCTTGCCGTCAAGCCGAAGGATACGGAGGATGAGAATTACCGACATGCCTTCGAGATGGTTTTCAAACAGATGATGAAGACTTTAGGAAAAGAAGGCGTTGAAGTCATTGAATGTGAAGGAAAAGAGTTTGATCCAAACTGGATGCAGGCCGTGATGAGTGAGGAAAAAGAAGGCGTAAAGCCCAATCATGTCATCGCCGTCTTGCAGAAAGGATATAAGTTAAAAGACAGGCTGTTACGAGCAGCGATGGTCAAGGTCAGTGCTTGATCAGGGAGGAAGAAATATGAGCAAGATTATCGGAATCGACTTAGGAACAACCAACAGCTGTGTCGCTGTTATGGAAGGCAAAGAAGCGAAAGTTATTACAAATCCGGAAGGAAATCGTACAACGCCATCCGTAGTTGCTTTTAAAAACGGGGAGCGGATTGTCGGTGATGCGGCCAAGCGGCAGATGATCACGAATCCCAATACGGTATATTCCATCAAGCGGAAGATCGGAACAAATGAAAAGGTCACCTTGGAAGGAAAGCAATATACGCCTCAGGAAATATCGGCCATGATTTTGACTTATCTGAAAGATTATGCGGAAGCGTATCTTGGTGAAAAGGTCGAAAAGGCGGTGATTACGGTACCGGCATATTTTAATGACGCGCAGCGTCAGGCGACTAAGGACGCCGGAAAGATTGCCGGACTGGATGTTGTCCGTATTATCAATGAGCCGACCGCTTCAGCACTGGCGTTTGGTATTGATAAGGGCAATCAGGAGCATAAGGTGCTTGTCTATGACTTGGGCGGCGGTACCTTTGATGTTTCCATTCTGGATATTGCCGATGGCACATTTGAAGTTCTCGCAACGGCCGGCGATACCAAGCTGGGTGGTGATGATTTCGACAATGTCATCATCGACTGGATGGCCGACAAGTTTAAGGCCGAGTATGGAATTGATCTGAAAGCAGATACGATGACAATGCAGCGTCTGAAAGATGCGGCGGAAAAAGCGAAGAAAGATCTTTCCGGCATGTTGGAAGTTGAAATTTCCTTGCCGTTTATCGCCATGGCGAAAGACGGTTCCGGTGCCTTGAATCTGGATTACAAATTAACACGCGCCGAATTTGATCGGATGACAAAAGAACTGGTCGAGCGGACGATGAAGCCGGTCAAACAGGCATTAGCGGATGCGAAGCTTAACCCTTCCGATCTGGATCAGGTACTGCTGGTTGGCGGTTCAACACGTATTCCGGCAGTTCAGGAAGCGGTCAAAAATGCACTGGGCAAAGAGCCGAATAAGTCAGTCAACCCGGATGAATGTGTAGCGATCGGCGCGGCCATTCAGGGCGGTGTCATTGCCGGCGACGTAAAAGATGTCCTATTGCTGGATGTTACACCGTTAAGCCTTGGCTTGGAAACGCTGGGCGGCGTCATGACGGTACTGATTCCGCGTAATACAACCATCCCGGCTTCCAAGAGTCAGGTATTCTCGACGGCGGCGGACAATCAGCCGGCAGTTGATATTCATGTTTTGCAGGGTGAGCGCCCGATGGCGGCGGATAATAAAACGCTGGGAAATTTCCAGCTGGACGGCATCGCGCCGGCACGCCGTGGTGTTCCGCAGATTGAAGTCACCTTTGACATTGATGTCAACGGTATCGTGAAAGTATCGGCAAAAGATAAAGGAACAGGTAAAGAGCAGCATATCACGATTCAGAATTCGTCCGGACTTTCCGAGTCGGAAATTGATCGCATGGTTAAAGACGCCGAAAGCCATAAGGCGGAGGATGACAAGAAGAAACAGGATATTGAAACACGTAATAAAGCGGAAGCTTATATTTCGCAGATTGATGAGTCTTTGAAACAAGACAACGCCAACGTAACCCCGGAGCAGAAAGCGGAAGTGCAAAAGCTTCGCGATGAGCTGAAAGAAGCGATCGACAAGAATGATATGGACGCTTTGAAAGTCAAGCTGGATGCCCTAGAGCAGGCTGCGAATAAAATGGCGGAGCAGATGTATGCACAACAAGCGCCGCAGAACGGCGGTGCTGCAGATGCCGCCGCGGCAAACGGCAAAGAGGATGTCGTCGACGCGGATTTTAAAGAAAAGAAGTAACCACTTGGACAGGTTCCCGGAACGTTTTCCGGGAATTTGTCTACATAGAGAAAGGGCGGAGCGCAGATGGCTGGAAAAAAAGATTACTATGAGGTTCTGGGTGTATCCAAAGACGCCTCGGATGACGCTATAAAAAAAGCATATCGCCGATTGGCTAAAAAATATCATCCGGATGTGAACCATGAGCCCGGAGCAGCGGAAAAATTTAAAGAGATCAATGAGGCCAATGAGGTTTTAAGTGATCCTGCTAAGCGCAAGGCCTATGACCAATTCGGTTTTGCCGGTATAAATGGAGAGCCTGGCGGATATGGCGGATTTGAGGGCTTTACATCCGGAAACTTTGATGATTTCAGCGACGTCTTTTCAAGCTTTTTCGGCGGCGGCATGGGCGGTTTCAGCGGCTTTGGCGGTTCAGCACGCCGGGCAAGCAATGGCCCCAGAAAAGGCGAAGACAGGCGCATGCAGCTGGACATCAGTTTCATGGATGCATGTTTCGGCAAAAAAGTGACAATTGAGGTGGAAGTGGATGAGCCATGCCCTTCTTGTCATGGCAGCGGCGGCGAAACGCCGGGCGATATAGAAACATGTCCGCGCTGTCATGGAACAGGATATGTGATGCGCCAGCAACAGACGATGCTGGGCGTCATGCAGACACAGATGGCATGTCCGGATTGTCATGGAAGCGGCCGGCGAATCAAACGTGTATGTCATACGTGCGGGGGGCGAGGGTATGAGCATAAACGAGTGGAAGTGGAAGTGACGGTGCCGGCCGGCATTGATGATGGTCAGATGCTGCGCGTCAATGGGAAAGGCGGCCGCGGTATGAACGGCGGGCCTAATGGCGATCTGTATCTGGTGATTCACGTTCTTCCTCATGATCGCTTTATCCGCGACGGCAAGAATATTTATCTGGATATCCCGGTTTCCGCGGTAGATGCAACCTTGGGAACGAGTGTTGATGTACCGACAGTACATGGAGATGTGACGATGAAGATCCCCGCCGGGACGCAAGATGGAACACAGCTGCGTTTGCGGGGGCAAGGCATTACCGATATCAGAGGCGGTAAAAATGGCGACCAGTTATGCACGGTGCATATTCAGATAGACAAGAAACTCACGCCCAAAGAAAAAGAACTGTATGAACAGCTGCAGGCGTTACAGGATACGGGCCGTAAGTCGCCCTGGCAGACGTTTAAGGAAATGTTTCGCTAAATAGCTTCTGCATGCCGGTAAGGAGGCAAGATGTTACTGGAGGAATTTGATGAGAAAAGCGATGCCGTGATCAATCCCGAAATGGAAGTTGAGCGGATCGTGCATTTTCCGGCCGTGACCATTTCCTGCTTTTCGCATTCATTATTTGAAAAAGTATGCTCTGCTTTTGATGTTAAGCAAATAGCAGAGGTTCATTGCGCCGCCTGGGTCAATCCCATATATGAAGTGAAGTATAAGGGTAAACGTTTCGCCATGTACCAATCATGGATCGGCGAACCGGCTTGTGTAGGGGAATATGAGCAGTTAATCGCGATGGGCAGCAAACGCTTAATCTTGCTCGGTAATTGCGGTGTGCTGGATAAAAACATTGAAGATTGCGGCATCATTATTCCAACTGCAGCCATTCGGGATGAGGGCACAAGCTATCATTATATGAAGTCCGGCGACATGCTGGCAGTCAATCACCTGTACAGAGAAGAGTTTAAAGAAGTTCTGCAAGCGTATGGTTATCCATATGTGGAAGGTGTGACATGGACGACAGATGCCTTTTATCGAGAAACAAGAGATAAGGTGAACAGGCGAAAGGCACAAGGCGCCGTTTGCGTCGATATGGAGTGTGCCGGAATGCAGGCATTGTGTGATTACCGAGGTACAGAGTTTTTTCAGTTTTTTTATGTCGGTGATAATCTGGATCATGCGACTTGGGAACTGCGCAGTTTAAATGGGGATACTAAAATTGACGATAAATGCAAAATAATGTATTTGGCGTTTGAGCTTGGTTTGAAAATACAGAACCGAGACAAAAAAGGAAATGACGGAGGTATGAATAATGGATATTGAGAAAATGACGGAAACGTTAAAGCAGATTATCATGCGGGCTTTACGCATTTCCCAGGAACATCATCATCCTGAGATTTCGACGGAACATGTTTTCATGGCGATGTTGGAAGATGATGGATTAAACGGCATCTGGCAGCGCGTGCAGGTGGATAAGCAGGCGATGACATCGTTTGTCCATGAAGCGCTTAACCGGATGTCGACGACAAGCGATAATGGCCAGCCGGCCATGTCCCCGGCATTAAATTCGGCATATGGAAAAGCGCTGGACTATATGAAACAAAAAGGCGACACATATATGTCTTCAGCCGCTTTGCTGATCGGGATTTTAGAAGCGCGCGGCACATTTGCTGAAACATTGATGAAGCAGTTCAACTTTCGGGCTCAGGATGTCATAAAGGCAGAAGAGGAACGCCGCAATGGCATGCAGATGAATGAAGAAGGCAGTGAAAGCCAGATGGATGCTTTATCAAAATACGGACATGATCTTGTCAAGGAAGTTCAGAGCGGTCAAATTGATCCGGTTATCGGCCGCGATGAAGAAATTCGTCGTGTCATTGAAATTCTTTCGCGGAAAACAAAAAATAATCCGATTTTGATCGGTGAACCGGGAGTCGGTAAAACGGCAATCGTGGAAGGATTGGCATGGCGTATTTATAAAGGTGATGTGCCGCTTGGATTGAAAAATAAACAAGTCATCGAGCTGGATATGGGCGCCTTGATTGCCGGCGCCAAGTATCGGGGAGAGTTTGAAGAGCGGCTGAAAGGCGTCTTGACGCAAGTACGCAAGGCATCCGGAAATATCATTCTTTTCATTGATGAAATTCATAATCTTGTCGGCGCCGGCAAGACGGAAGGCAGTATGGATGCGGCAAATTTATTGAAGCCCATGCTGGCGCGCGGCGAACTGAAATGTATCGGGGCGACGACGTTTGATGAATATCGGAAGTATATTGAAAAAGATCGGGCTTTGGAACGGCGTTTTCAGCGTATTCAAGTTTCCGAACCGACGGTGGATGATACGATCGCCATTTTGCGCGGTCTGAAGGAGCGCTTTGAGAATCATCATCATGTTGCGATTAAGGATGATGCACTGGTAGCGGCCGCGAAACTTTCGGATCGGTATATCACGGATCGCTTTCTGCCGGATAAGGCGATTGATCTGGTGGATGAGGCGTGTGCATCAACGCGGGTCGCATTGGATTCTCTGCCGCAGGATCTGTATGATCTGGATCGGCGCGTTCGTACTTTAAAGATGGAACACGCGTCTTTAAAGGAGGAAAAGGATCCCAAGGCAATCGCTCGCAAAACAGAAATTGAGAAAGAGCTGGCGAATGTCAATGAGAAGTATGAAGCGGGCATGAGCCAATGGCGTAAGGAAAAAGAGACACTGAACAAGATGGCCTTGGCGCAAGAGCGTCTGGATAAAGCGCGGCGCGATTTGAATGAAGCACAAAACCACGCGGATTATGAAAAAGCCGGAGAATTGAAATATAAGACCATTCCGGCTTTGGAAAAACAGATTGCGGAAGGAAACGCTTCGGACAGCGATGCCATGTTGCAGACGACCGTAGATGCAGAAGCGATTGCCAAAATCGTTTCCCGCTGGACGCATATTGACGTATCTCGTCTTTTATCGGCGGAACGTGAAAAGATACTGCATCTGGCAGATGCGTTGCGTAAACGGGTCATGGGGCAAAATGAGGCCATTGACCTTGTCAGCGACGCCATCATGCGCTCCAAGGCGCAGATTCAGGATGAAAATCGTCCTTTGGGCTCCTTCATGTTTTTAGGGCCTACGGGCGTAGGGAAAACGGAAGTCGCCAAGGCGCTTGCCCAGCAGCTCTTTGATGATGAAAGTCATATCATCCGGATTGATATGAGTGAGTATATGGAGAAGTTCAGCGTATCGCGTCTGGTCGGGGCGCCGCCCGGATATGTCGGCTATGACGAGGGAGGGCAGTTAACTGAGGCGGTTCGCCGCAGCCCTTATTCGATTGTTTTGCTGGATGAAGTTGAGAAGGCGCATCCGGATGTCTTCAATATCCTGCTGCAGATTCTGGATGATGGGCGTCTGACCGATTCCAAGGGCGTGACGGTTGATTTTAAAAATACGATTATCATCATGACGTCCAATCTGGGTTCGCAATATGCTTTTGAAGAAGATAAGCAGGAGCGGGAGAAACATTATCGTCAAGAGGTCGAAAAATTCTTCCGGCCGGAGTTTATCAACCGGATTGATGAGATTATCGTCTTTAATGCGCTGGATGCGCATGTCATGAAGCAGATTGCGGAAAAATTCCTCAATCAATTGCGTCATCGTTTAAGTGAGCGTGACATTCATCTGGAGGTTACGGACAAGGCGCTGGAGCGCATGATTGCCTTAGGTACGGATGCCGATTTCGGTGCGCGGCCGATGAAACGTCATATTCAGCGGGCGGTGGAGACCGTCATTGCCAAACGCATTTTGGAAACGCCGGATATCATGGGCAAGACGATTGCAGTTGACGCCGATGATGAGGGATATATCGTTTCCGTCAAACGTGTATAATCCAAAGGGCTGTGGCTTTTCCACAGCCTTTTTGATTGTATAATAAACATGTTCAACAGGAGGTTATAGAATGCTGGCAATCCATGATCTTTATGATCTTGAACATACAGCGGCCAAGGAATATCTTGCCCGCTTCACAAATCCCTGGCAAGCGCTGCCCGGGATTAAGGATTTCATTTTGGAACTTGGCAAAAGGCTTCCCATGGACGCATATGATGAAGTAAAAGAAGGCGTGTGGATACATAAAACGGCGCAGGTGTTCGCCACGGCATTTATTGGCGCCCCATGTATCATCGGTGCGAACAGTCAGATTCGCCATGGGGCCTTTATTCGCCAAGCAGCCTTAGTTGGAGAAGATTGTGTCGTCGGAAATTCCTGCGAACTGAAAAATGTCATTTTGTTTGATCATGTGGAAACGCCGCACTATAACTATGTCGGCGATTCCATTCTCGGTTTTCACGCCCATTTAGGGGCCGGCAGCGTGACAAGCAATGTGAAAAGTGATCGCACGCCCATTCATATTCACGGTATGGAGACGGATGTGGATACGGGATTAAAAAAAGTCGGCGCGATGATCGGCGATTATGTGGAAGTGGGCTGTAATTCAGTATTGAATCCGGGTACCATCGTCGGTCGTAATTCGCGGATTTATCCGTTAAGCAGTGTGCGGGGAATGATTCCGCCGGATTCCATTTATAAGGCGGAAGGAGTCATCGTGCCAATTCAAATAAGGGGGAAGTAAACATGAATTTTACGTCGAATATCATTTTATCTCTGGTTTTCTTTTTATTGGCGATATGGATGTTTCGCGGGGTATATCGCACGTATGGGAAATTGAAATATAAGGATCGCATGTGGAGTGCAAATCGTATTCTTTTTCTGATCTGCGGTATTCTGGTGGCGTCAACCGGTTTTGTTTATGGAACGATTTATGATTTTATACGGATGGTCTGTATGCTTGCGTGTATTTCAGGCTTTCTGCTTTTACGGGACGGTATTGGTGAAAAGGGGTTATATTCCATGGGGCGCTTCATCGCGTGGGAAGATGTCCGTCATTATGATTACCAGATCACGAAAAAAATTTTTCGTCTTTATGTAACGGCTAAAGGGAAAAACCGCCAGGGGAAGGAAGAAGAATATCCATCGTCCGTCAATTTAAGGGCGGATCAGGCGGAAGAAATCAAACAGTATCTGAAGGGTTTGATCGGGCGTAAATATACACGCATGAAAAAGTGAGCGGGAAATAGAGAGAGGAAATTGCATGCAAAAGCTTTGTGTAGAGCCGTATATTCCGGATGAAGATTATGACAATCCGGCGATGGTGACGGATTTTTATGAATTTTCCATGGCAAACTGTCTGTTTTTACATGGCTTTAAAGACAGGCGGATGGTCTTTAATATGTTTTATCGCGAAAATCCCGATCATCATGGATATGCGATCAGTTGCGGACAGCGAAAACTCGTTCGCTTTCTTTTGAATTATCATTTTACCGAGCGGGATCTGATCTTTCTGCGGGCGAAAGGAATGAGTGCGGAATTTTGTGCATATTTGCGGGAATACCGCTGGCGAGGCGACTTATATGCGCTTGCCGAAGGAACAGTCTGCTATCCGCAAGTACCGATGGTTCGGGTGGAATGCGATATGGTCGGTGCTATTTTAATTGAGACTTACTTATTGCAGACCATGAATTTTCATTCGCTGATTGCAACCAAAGCGACAAAGATCAGTGGTCTCAATACCCATACGCCAAGGAATGTCATGGAATTCGGTACGCGCCGGGCGCAAGGGGCTTCGGCCGGAAATGATGGTGCATATGCGGCTGTCTTAGGCGGTTGTATCGGTACGGCAAACTGTCTTGCAGAAATGAAATATGGGCCGTCTGTACCGGCGGTAGGCACCATCGCCCATTCTTTTATTGAATTTTATGGTGATGAATATGCGGCTTTTCAGGCATATGCGGAAACATATCCCGAGAAAGTTTCTTTGCTGCTGGATACATATAGTATCTTTGAATCAGGCCTCCCCAATCTGATCAAAGTGGATGACTGGATGAAAAAGCGCTGGCCCAATGATCCAAATCGCCGTGTCAAAAGTGCGCGTATTGATTCGGGCGATCTGGCGCGGGGATATAAGCGGCTGCGCAAGGCGCTGGACAAGGTCGGCAAATCGTATATCAAGCTTGTGGCCAGCAATTCACTGGATGAAAAGCGCATGGCGGATATGGAAGTGTATGAAGGGGCGCATTTTGACAGCTATGGTGTCGGTGAGCGCTTGATTACTTCTGCGACGTCACCGATTTTCGGAGGTGTTTATAAGCTGGCGGCGGTGAAGGACGAAGATGGCTCATATAGCGCACGTATGAAATGTTCTGATTCCGTCAGTAAGGCGATTATTCCGGGCAAGCTGATGGTATGGCGTGTCTATGATGAAGAGGGAAAAGGGCAGTGCGATATCATCTCTCTGGATGGTGAAAAGCTGGAGGCGGGCAGGAAAATTCATGTGCATGACCTGGATCCGGATGCCTTTCGCAAGGAGCGCTGGCTTGTTCCACTGAAAGTGGAAAAACTGCTGATACCACATCTGCTGCATGGAGAGCTGGTTCTTGATTTGCCGACCATACCGGAAAAGCAGGCTTATGTGAAGGAACAGCTGGAGAAGAAAGTCTGGGAATCGGAATTGCGCCCGGAGATGCCGCATCGTCATTATGTTGACTTGACCGACGGCGTGTATGCTCTGCGGGAAAGCTTATATCAAAAGCTGCATGGGGGCAGTTTGTAATGGAGGCGCTGCTGTTTGGCGGGGCATTTAATCCGCCGACCACAGCCCATATTGACTTAGCGTATCATGTCTGTCGGAAGCTTTCATGCTCGCATGTTATTTTTGTGCCGACCAAAGCGAGGTATATTCAACGGACGCAGCAGAAAGAGGAGGCGTTCAGCGATGATTGTCGATTGTCCATGTTGCGGAAGATAGCTGTTCATCATGCATGGATGATTGTATCGGATTATGAAATCAAAGCGTCAAAACAGCCGCGCACCTATAAGACTTTGCGTGCTTTAAGCGCCAGATACCATTGTCATAGTCTGCGTCTTTTGATCGGCACGGACAAATTGGCGCAGCTGAATCCGGCTTGCGGCATCTGGGAACATGTTGCGGAAATTGCCGATGAATTTGGCTATGTGGTCATGGAAAGGAACCGCGATCATGCAAAGCGGATGATTCGTCAGGATTCTTTTTTGAAGCAGTATGCGGACTGTTTCACGATTGTTCCCGTGCCCTTGGCATATCGGGATGTTTCTTCCAGTCGGATACGCATGTTGATGCGGGAAATCAAAGAACGTCAACGTACTTTGGACATGCTTGTTCCAGAGGAGCTGGAGGGCATGAGGGCTTATTTATATGAAAGGGAGAAACGGAAATGAAGAATCGTATTCTGCGGGTAGGAACGGCTGTTCCTTCGCTTTGCATTGGAGATGTTTCTTATAATGTGCAGGAAATTTGTGCCTGTATGCATGCGCATGCAGATTGTGATCTGCTTGTTTTTCCGGAGCTTTCCTTAACAGGGTATACGTGTGGTGATCTGTTTTTACAGCAGACGCTTTTAGATCAGGTAACGATCGGTTTGCTGACGTTGGCTCAAGAAACGGAAGAGTTACCGGGATTATGTGCGGTTGTCGGGGCGCCGATCCGCTATGAAGATGCCTTATTGAATTGTGCGGTTTATCTCAATGCGGGAAAGATTGTCGCCATAGTGCCGAAAACCGTTCTGCCGGCTTATGGCGCATTTTATGAAACGCGTTGGTTTACGTCCGGAAAGGAAATACGGGGGGCGTCGGTTTTTATCGGGGATCAGTTGGTTATGCTGGGGAGTGATTTATTGCCGAAAGATTTTGCGCTTGATTTTTCCATCGGTACGGATATCGGTACGGAGCTTTTCGTTGCGGATAAGCCGAGCACGCACGCTTCTTGCTTAGGAGCAAGTGTGCTGGTGAACTTAGCGGCCAGTGAGGAAACGGTTGGCAGGGAGGCTTATCGGCGGGCATGCGTTTTGCAGCAGAGCGGATCCTGTATCGCCGCGTATATTTATGCTTCCAGCGGCAGTGATGAATCTTCAACGGATCTGGTTTTCAGCGGCCATTGTATGATCGCGCAAAAGGGAAAATTGCTTAGGGAAATGATTTTTCCCAAGGGAAACAGCGTCTTAACGGCGTTGATTGATCTGGACGTGCTGGATCATGATCGTCTTGTTCATTCTTCGACGGCAGGCGGACATGAGAAGGACGTGCGCTTTGTTGAACTGCATGTCGGTCATCAAAAGGAAATGACGGTTGAAGAAATGCGGGATATGTGGATCGGGGCAAAGCAGATACCGGCGCGGCTGCCGTTTGTGCCGCAGAATCCTGCTGAGTTGGAAAATCGCTGTGCGGTTATTTTACGTTTGCAGGCTAACGGATTGGCAAGGCGTTTGAAGGCGGCAGGTATTCATACGGTGGTATTGGGAATTTCGGGCGGACTGGATTCAACTTTGGCGTTGCTGGCGGCGCATGAAACGCGGAAGCTGATACCGGATTTACGGATTATTACGGTTACGATGCCGAAGAAAGGGAGTACGTCGTCCCTGACCTATGCGCATGCGCTTGCTTTGATGGAACAGCTGCATACAGAGGCAATAGTAGTTGAAATTGACGAAAGTGTCGGTCAGCATTTGGAGATGATCGGCCATGGGCGGCAATATCAGGGTGCGGATGATATTGTTTATGAAAATGCGCAGGCACGTATGCGTACATATATTCTGATGGATATTGCAAATATGGAAAATGGACTGGTAGTCGGGACAGGTGATCTCAGTGAACTGGCCCTTGGCTGGTGTACCTATAATGGGGATCAGATGAGTATGTATAATGTCAACGCATCAGTACCGAAGACGCTTGTTCGCAGCCTTTGTCGCACGTATGCACAGAGATGTGCGGATATGCGATTGAAAGAGATTCTTTTGGCGATTACCGATACACCGATATCGCCGGAACTGGCTCCGTCAAAGAACGGAAAGATCGTGCAGGAAACGGAAAAGGCGATCGGGAAATATGATCTGAATGATTTCTTCCTGTATTGGCTTCTTCGCTATGGCACATGTCCTCAAAAGGTTGTGGCCCTTAGCATGGCGGCTTGGCCGGAGTTGGAAAAGGAAGTGATCAAAGGGGCTTTGGAGCGTTTTTTGAAGCGCTTTTTCGCCCAGCAGTTTAAGCGTTCCTGTATGCCGGATGGGCCGAAGATCGGCACTGTCGCGTTATCACCGCGGGGCGATTGGCGCATGCCGAGTGATGCCTGTGCTTCACTTTGGCTGGAAAATTTAAGAAAGGTATAATAATGGGGCAAAGAGATGAGCGGTAAACAGAGCTGGAATCTCATGGCAATCGTTTTGGGCAATATGCTGTATGCTTTAACGGTTGAATTGTTTCTGACGCCTTGTGGACTGATTACCGGCGGATCAACCGGAATTTCGTTGTTTTTATGGCGTTTGAGCGGGATACCGGCTTCACTCATCGCTTTGGTTTTCAACGCGGTTTTGCTGGTGGTCGGCTGGTTAACCTTGGGTAAAAAGTTTGCGCTGACCACCATTTTAAGTACTTTTTTATTTCCCTTGTTTCTGGGTTTGTTTGAACGGCTGCTGGCGGGAGTCAGCTTAACGGATAATTTGATCTTGAATGCCGTTTTTTCCGGGCTTGGCATCGGTGCCGCTTTGGCGCTGGTTCTGCGGGCCGGGGCATCGACAGGCGGGATGGATATTCCGCCTTTATTGATACGAAAGTATTGGAATATTCCGGTTTCCGTGACGATGTATGTGTTTGATTTTCTGATCATGTTAATGCAGATTCCAAGTGCGGGAGTGGAAAAGGTACTGCTGGGCCTGTTAACGGTATTATGCTATACCTTGACGCTGGATCAGATGTTGTTGATGGGAAGTGCGCGTACGGAAGTGAAAATCATCAGTGAGCATGACGTGCAGATTCGTGAGGCAATTTTAAGTCAGCTGGATCGTGGTGTGACGATGATGCAGGGGTATGGCGGTTATGAAAAGAAGCCGCTGGAAATGGTGTTGACAGTGATTTCCAATCGGGAGTTACCGCGTTTAATGGAAATTATTCGGCGAATTGATCCGGATTGTTTTGTCATTATCGGTCGGGTCAGTGAGGTTCATGGGCGCGGTTTTACGGAGAGTAAATTTTATCGAAGAGAAAAGTAAAAGGCCTAAGACAGGATGATTGGACTTTGGTCATTTTTCTCCTAAGTTTAATATGTTCACCGGTGTCACTCATTACGAAAACCGAAACATTGTCGTTATATAGAAAGTGAATACGGCTTTCCTCAAATCCGCAGATAGGCATCAGTGGATTTTTAATTGCTATACTGGCGGTAATTACAAATTTTAGGCGGTTATCGCTGCTAAGTCGGTATAACTGTCAACAGGAATATACCTGTAAATACATATCGGCAAATATAATGAAAAATTGACGATATGTATTGTCTTATGAAACATCTGCTGATATAATACACATGAGCAAATTAGAACAAAATTGCCAATGTGTGTGAAGGGAGATGGTGCTGATGATCTCACAGGCAATGACAACCGGGCTTTTAACAGCCGATCATACTTATACAAGAAAGCAGCTTATGGTTGTATTTATGAAAGTGGTGCCGACTTTGACTGAAAGCTCCTTTCAATGGACTTTGGGCAGAATGCTGAAATCCGGCGATATTATCAAAACTGGATATGATGGTTATTCTCTGCCGGGCAGTGAGGTACATTCTTTCTATACGCCTCTATTTTCAGAACGTGCAGAACGCGTAATGAAAATAGTCGATGATGCATATCCATATGTATCGTTTACGGTATTTGAAACGGTACTGATGAATGAATTCTTAAATCATCTGATTGCACAAAACACTATTTTCATCTCTGTTGAAAAAGACTCGGCACCATTTGTATTTCGAACTCTGCAGGAATCCGGGTGTGGGAATATCATGTTTAAACCATCAAAGAAAGTTTTTAACTTATACTGGACGCGCAACAGTATGATCGTGACCAACATGATTTCGGAAGCTCCTTTGGCAAAAAATGCTCCACATCGGATCACGATAGAAAAGATGCTCGTGGATATGTATTGTGACAAGCTGATTTCCGAAATGTACAGTCCGGCAGAATTTCCGTATGTATTGGAGCAGTCAGTTAAAAAGTATCAGGTCGATCAGGTTCGTCTGCTCCGCTATGCCGGACGGAGGAACAAAGAGAAAGAAATCCGGGCATTACTTAAGGGCATTGAATAAAAGGGGACTGCTATAATGTTGCTGCGAGACAACTATACAGAGGATCATATCCGTGACATTCGGGCTAAGACAGGTGCTGATCTGTCAATTTTGGAGAGAACGGTTTTTGCTTTTGGATTGCTGGAAGCAATTCGTCAGGTGGAAATGCCCTTTATTTTCAAGGGTGGAACCTCGCTGCTTCTACTGTTGGAGACCCCGCGCCGACTCAGTACAGATATTGACATCATCGTTGAGCCGGGAGTGGACATTGACAGCTATATTCAGAAGGTAGGACAGATATTTCCGTTTCGAAGTGTGGAAGAAAATATCCGCAAAGGCAGCAATGATATTGAAAAGCGCCATTTCCGCTTTCTGTTTATGTCTCCTGTAAACGGTAAGGAAATCAATATTTTGTTGGACGTTGTTTTTGAGCAAAACCCTTATCAGCGTCTGATTGAAAGGCCCATCGTCAGCAGTCTTCTTCTCACGGAAGGTAGTGATCTGACGGTACAGCTTCCGGATAAGAACTGTATTCTTGGCGATAAGCTGACGGCATTTGCTCCCCATACTACTGGGATTCCTTTTGGAAAGGGTAAAGAACTGGAAATCATCAAGCAGATGTTTGATTGTTGGTCACTCATTCATGAAATGGATGATTATCGGATGGTGACTGAGGTATATCGGGATGTGGCCCGAATTGAAATGGGGTATCGTGGACTGGCCGGTTCTATTGATACTGTTCTGCTGGATACGATTGAAAGCTGCGTCTGTATCATGGGGCGCAATGCCATCCGTTCGGAGGATTATCAGAATTTCATGTCTGGTATCAATTCCATTCAGGGACACGTTATTCAGGACAGAATCAATGGCGAGAACGCCGGTCTGTTTGCCTGCGAGATTATGTATCTTGCAGCATGTGTCCTTACCGAACAGACAGAGTTCACCCGGATTACAGACCCGATACCTTTCAGAGCAAGGGAGCTTACCATGAAGGGATCAAAGAGAATCCGATATATCAGAAATGTTGATCCAATGGCTTATGCTTATCTGACGGAAGCCTTCCGACTGCTACAGCAAGCAGGTTATTACATCAAAACAATTCTGTAAAACAGAATATCAGGAAGTGTACCTGCACATTTCAACTCGTTCTTTTTGCAGTTACACATGTATATACATGGTATATACATCGGTACCTCTCAACACAATCCAATACGGTATTTTCGTTGGGATTTTTGTACAGGCAGGGCGCTATAGGTTGAAAAGTTGTATACTGATCATAGATAAATTCTCAGGGCGGGGTTCATTTCCCCA